>JAVCDJ010000063.1 GCA_030765845.1 Candidatus Stygibacter australis | reverse complement strand
CGAACGGGTTTTAATACCCTATGGTTGTTCAAGCTTAACCCCTTCCATTTTCCTTATCAATATCTTAATACTAATTTCATGATGTCAATATACAATGGTAGACACATCCACCGCCTTAATTACATTCCCCACAATCTCCCCAAAAAATACACTCATATTATCGCTCACTTCATCAATACAGCTTTTCTCCACTGCCCCTTCTGTCCCTCTATATCCAGCCTGATGAAATAGATTCCAGAGCTCACTTTGCGCCCTTCATTATCTGTCCCCTGCCACACTATATTCTGCTCTCCTGCTGCCATATCTTCATCTTTAAGTGTACTTACTTTCTGTCCCTTCACGTTATATATTGCCAGTTTCACCTTTCCTGGCTGCTTAACATAAAATGCGATTGTCGTTTCTGGATTGAAGGGATTGGGATAAGCATTAATTTTACATTTTACATTTTCAATTTTCAATTCGTCAGTATTGACGAGTCCATATTCATAGCAACCCATATCTGGTGCTTCACCCCAATATTCATCTTCTACCAGATCTACCAGCACTTCTTCATTCCATTCAAACCAGTCTGTTCCGCTATCCACGCAGGGAGAATCTATCGTTAATTCATAATCTCCTGCCTCGGGATCAACAAATAAAGGCTCAGCATCAATATTCCCTTCCAGCCATTCATATTCACCGCCATAAGGAGTTTCTATTCCCGCACTTCCACCTTGCAGATTAGAATATGCTATCGCAACCGGCTGATCAAAGCCTGCCTCCTGTCCAATATTTATCTCTACAGGTGAGTCATTTCGGCAGATGCTATTCACCATTGTCATTGTAGAATTTTCATCAATAATTATACTCCCACCTGCCAGTGCGTAGTTATCAGCCAACGTACAATTCCTAAGCACAGCTTTTGAGCTGTCTACACAGCAAATCGCAGCCCCTGCATACGCCCATGTACCCTCCACCTGGTTACCAGTCACCTCGCAATCAGTAAGTCTCACCTCAGAATCTGACATGCAATAAATTGCTCCACCTCTAATTTCTGCTGTATTTCCAGTGATCTTCACATTATCCAATTCGCACAGCGAGTTATTTACCAGATTCAATCCACCACCTACGGTACCGCCATAATTATCACTGATGGTCATATCTTCCAGCCGGACAACGCTCTCATTCAGATAGATTGCTCCCCGATATATTTCCCAGTACAAGCCATTTTCAGGATTGGCATTTATGATCTTGAAGTTGCTCAATATTGCAGAATCAACCCCCGAATAGAAAAAATGACTATTATTACCTTCAGCATCAAGAATTGTCTCTACTGCCCCTGCTCCCATAATATTCACATTATTCACTCCCATAATTGGAAACACTTCACCACTCCCTTCCCCGCTATAGGTTCCTTCCGCAAGATGCACTGTCCGTTCAATATTTATAGGATTGATGATTCGAATTGCCTGTTCAAGCGTCTGCAAAGCCTCATCTGCCGCTAAGCCACTATTCGCATTATCACCTTCTGGTGATACATATAGATCAGCATCCACTTGATCATAAATAGAATTTGCTATCTCAAAATCTAAAGCATTTACAGGATACACATGAGCACTGGTAGGACTGAGCACAGTAAAAGTATCAAGGCATACCGTCTCATCAATATTCATAATAAATAGATCATCACCCACTCGGGCAGAATTACAATATACACTATTCAGGTTTTGGGCATCTAAAGATAAGCCATGACAACACCAGAATATTCCACCTCCCTGTGTGATGGAAGTATTATAGCGGATACTATTTCCCGCAAGCTCGATATCAAAATTAAATTCCTCTGTATCACTCACAGCCCCACCCAGTATTGCTGTATTGTATTCCATAATGTTATCCGTTACCGCTACGTTATATGATTTAAAAAATGATACAGCTCCACCCCAATGCGAACTGTTTCCGGCAAAGTAATTATTCTGCACGATAGCATATATAGCTCCCGAAAAGCAGATACCTCCACCGTCCCAGGTGGCACTATTACCTGTAATAGTATTTCCCGTGATAGTTGCCATACCATTTGTTCCTATAATTATCCCGCCACCTTCTTCTGTTACATTATCGCGGATGATATTATCAATGATCTGCGGAGAAGAACTAGAAAATGAGCAAATTGCACCACCATTATCTTCAGCAAGATTTTCAGCTATCAGATTACCTTCTATCAAGGGGCTGGAATATGTATTGCAGAATACTCCCGCTCCACAGCCGTTATAATTTTGAAAATTGTAAGTCATGTTATGAGTTATTGTATTATTACTGATAGTAGGACTTGCATGATTATTGCAGGCAATAGCTCCTCCCCATACTGCAATATTATTGGTTAGTGTGCAATTGGAGATCACAACATTGGAGCAACTGTCAGCGAATACTGCCCCTCCTGTAAACTCTGTATATAATTCCCCCAATGCTTTACCATATTCCATACGACAGTAATTTAATAGAGAAGTCTCATTATCATCACAATGATAATCAAATAAAATACCACCCCAGCCACCATCCGGGTTACTTACATCGCTAAATCCCGTAGTATCTGCAACCGTCCAGTAAACACTGTCAACGATAGTTCCTTCAGCTATCAACTGTCCCGACACATTCAAACCATAATTATCACTGAATATTATCTCTACTCCCGGTTGAATTTCCAATACCTCAGTAGAACTTATGGAAATATTGCCATCAATTATATAAGGTGAGTCAAATATTGACCAGATACCACTTACAGCACCTTCATCAATATGTGTTTCACATTGTAATCCCCCAATAACAGCCAATAATACAAAAATAAAAATTGCTTTATTCATGACATTCTCCTATTTAAATAATTATCCGGACTCTTCAAATTAAGATTAATTTATTTTTTGCACTATCAACTAATTGTAGCATAAATTGTTCCAAACAAAACCAGATCCCGCTCTCTTGTGTCCACTGCGTCCGTTATGTCCACTTACCCCTACAAGCTGTATCAGTCTCTTTCACAATTACCTCTGAACCTCTGAAGTATAATGCCTTATCTCACCTATCGGATCGACACATTATCACGGACGATGAGTAAAGCTAATGTACTCCAAAATCACCGCCGAAGCCACAAGCTATCTGTCTTTTTCGTGTACTTTAGCGGCTTTCGCGGTTAAAACATCTTTTACATTACATTATCCGTGTTCATCCGTGTAATCCGTGGCTAACATCTTTTCTTACATTCCCTCTGTGCCTCTGTTGTGAAAAAATTACATTCTCTTACAAGAATCCTGCCAGGTATTCTCTGGTATAGAGATAAAACTTGTCAGCACCGGATGACGCATTGACCTTTCTCATTTTCTACCAGTGTATCTCTACCTGCCTCGATCATGTGGACGTTTAAGAACACCATCTGAGGTTTTACTCAATGATCATACTCTAATTAATCTCAAGAATTGGTTATCCTATCAGCAATCTCAGGTAAAATTAAATCAAATTGTTTACTCATTATTTTTTTCAACTCAGTGGTAGAAGAGTAGTCAATAAATATCTGTTTATCATTCACAATTTCATTGCTCAAATTATTGAGTTCCAGGATATTCTTATCGATATCAGTAAGTCTTTTTAGATTAACTTCTTTAAAGCAGACATAAATATAATGAGGCATCTTCCCTGCTTTAAAATTTTCTAGCGCAAGTTCATATTCTTCTCTTGTGTGTTTACCATACACTTTATGGAATAGAAAGACAATTATTTCGCAACTGGGTATTTCTTTATTCAAATAATCTTGATATTCT
>JAVCDJ010000062.1 GCA_030765845.1 Candidatus Stygibacter australis | reverse complement strand
TCCCCATTCAGGGCTTATATGATCTGGTGTGACACCCCATACTTTGGTGGTATAATCCCGAAAGAAAGTATTATATAGCTCTTTGCCAAAGCGGTTTATATAAAAATCAGCCAGAGATTTTTCTTTGCGAATAGGGAAGAGGCGAATCCAGAAATAGGTTATTCCTATTTTTATACAGCGGATAATTCCCAGATTAAGGATAGTTTCCATATTGAGTGAAATTGGGTATGAAAAGAAGCGTCTCAGGAAGAAAATGCGGGAAACACGGTTTCGAATGAGCAGCACCTTGCTTTCCTTTTCTGGATCAGGAGCTCCTTTCTTATGTGAAAGAGGAACATCTCGATTCAGGATAAGATCATCCTGGCTGGGTGCTCCCTGCAGTGGGAGAATATTCTGCCACCAGTTCATCACCCTGTCAGATTTGGAAAAGAAACGATGCCCACCAATATCAATTCGGTTGCCTTTATATTTCACAGTGCGGGAAATCCCTCCAATCTCATCACTCATCTCGTAGATCACCGGTTGGATATCAGTCCGTTTCAGCAATTCATAGGCAGTGGTTAAACCCGCAGGTCCTGCACCAATAATAATAGCTTTTCTCTTTGCTTCCAAAATCCCTCCTTATGGCTTCTTATTATACAACAAATATTTTCTGGCCAGAAAGTTCCAGATGAATACCAGAACAATGGCAATAGAATTTGAAAATTCGATCATCCACTCTGGCACTTCAGTGAGGAACCAGACAATACCAGCTTTCATAAGCAATCCAATTATGCCAATGATAGCAAAAGCGATGAAATCATAGCTTTGCTTTTCTATTTTCCTATGTCGGAATATCCAAAGCGAACTTAAGATGTAGTTAACCGATAGTCCCAATATAAATGATATTATGATAGCGTAAACTTCATATATCCCAAAAGCACGTACTGCAATGCTGGATGCTGCCAAGTCTACTACAGCGGCTAAACCGCCTACAAATAAATATCTAAAGAACTGGATAAATGTATTATCCGTCTCTTCCACAAAGTACTTATTCCACAATATCTTCAGGTTCATCTGTTTCTCCCTCTACATCTACAGGTATTTCTTCCTTTAGTACTGCCTTCTCTTCCTTAAAAGGTGTCTCAATGCTCATTTCCTTCACTTTCCGATATTTTTTCATGACAAATTCACGCTCAGATTCAGTTACATTTTCAAGAGTGAGATCAAAAATCTCCTGAGATGTAAGAGTTTCCTTCTCTATCAATTCTTTTGCCATGGAAATTAATAATTCTTTCCTATCGCCTAATATCTTAAGTGCTTTCTGATATGCTTCATTGATGAAAAAATGCACTTCCTCATCAATCAGTTTTGCAGTATCCTCACTTACATGTTCAATGGTACCAAGATCTCTGCCCAGGAATGTCTGACTCTCTTTCTTCGAGACTGTCATTGGTCCTATCTTATCGCTCATTCCCCAGTTCGTAGCCATTTTTCGGGCTATTTCAGTAGCCCGTTCAATATCATTTGAAGATCCGGTGGTTACGTTATCGTGTCCAAATATAACTTCCTCTGCACATCTGCCGCCATAAAGTCCCACAAGTGCCTGAATCAGGTAATCTCGAGAATAATGCGATTTTTCTGTCTCCAGAAAATGAGTAGCTCCGCCGGTAAACCCTCGAGGTATGATTGTCACCTTATGAAGGGGTTCTGCTTTCTCCTGAAAGATTGAGCATATTACGTGTCCCACTTCATGGTAGGCAGTTATCAGTTTATCCTCATCAGAAATAACTCTGCTTTTTCTTTCCTTACCCAGTGTTACTTTATCTTTTGCTTCCTCAAAATCATCCATTTGAATGGTTTTTTTGCCTTTACGGGCAGCAAGCAATGCAGCTTCATTAACCAGGTTTGCCAGGTCAGCACCGCTGAATCCCGGAGTACCTCTGGCGATAATTGCCAGACTGGTATCTTTTTCCAATGGCAGTTTACGTGTATGGACTCGCAGAATTGCTTCTCTACCCTTGATATCCGGCAGGTCAACCATAACCTGGCGGTCAAATCTGCCCGGTCTTAGTAAGGCAGAATCCAATACATCAGGTCTGTTCGTTGCAGCAATAATGATCACAGAATCATTTGCATCAAAGCCATCCATCTCTACCAGCAACTGGTTCAGAGTCTGTTCACGTTCATCATGACCACCGCCCAGTCCTGCACCACGCGTTCTGCCTACAGCATCAATCTCATCAATAAATGCAATACAGGGAGAATTCTTTTTTGCTTCCACAAACATATCTCTCACTCGTGAAGCTCCCACACCCACAAACATCTCCACGAAATCAGAACCGGAAATACTGTAAAAAGGCACTTTTGCTTCTCCTGCCACTGCTTTTGCCAGCAGAGTTTTTCCTGTTCCAGGTCTGCCTACCAGCAATACACCCCGGGGGATACGCCCACCCAGACGCTGAAATTTCTCAGGTGCTTTCAGGTATTCCACGATCTCTTCAAGTTCCTCTTTGGCTTCATCTACTCCAGCCACATCTTTAAACGTAATGCGCGATTTTGCTCCATCAGCAAGTCGTGCCCGGCTTTTGCCAAAACTGAATACCTGACTTCCTCCTCCTCGCATACCACGCATCATAAAAAACCATAACCCTATAAAAATCAAAAATGGCAGCCATGCTCCAATCATCTCCAGCCAGCGAGAAGGTTTATTAGATTCTATATTAATGCCCAGATCACTAAATCGCCAAACTACTTCGGGATCTCTGAAGGGTAAATATGTTGTATAAACCTGTCCTCCAGCATCAACTGCTCTGATATCCTTATCAGAAAAGGTCACTTTTACCAGTTCTCCTGCCTGAGCTTTGCCCATCATTTCAGAAAAACTGACATTTTTTACTTGAGGACCGCTCGATTTATACATCTGGTACATCACAAATATGAAGAGGATCATTACGATCAGGAAGGTATAATTTCTGGGATTATTAAATCTATTTACTGGTTTAGGTTCTTCATTTTTGCGATTATTCTGTTTATTTTGCCTGTTTTCGTTCATTATGAATAAATCTCCTTCTTCAATATGCCTACATATGGCAAATTACGGTATTGCTCCGCATAATCAAGCCCATAGCCAACTACAAATCTATTCTCAATATCAAATCCCTGATATTTCACATCTACATTATGCCTTTGCTCAGGTTTTTTTAATAAACAGCAGATTTCTACGGACTTTGCCCCTCTATCAAGCAGGTTTTGGCTATAATCCTTAAGAGTCAAACCCGTATCTATTATATCTTCCACCAGGATCACTGCTTTGCCATTTACGTCTGCCATCAGTTTTTGACGCTCTTCAACTTTTCCGGTGCTGCTGGTTCCGTCTTTATAGCTTGAAAGGCTCACAAAACCCATCTGAACAGGTATATCAATCACCCTGCAAAGATCAGCAAAAAATATCACTGCTCCGCGTAATATGCAGATCATTAAAGGTTCTTGCCCTTCATAATCTCTGGCTATCTCTATCCCTAATTCTCTTACCCGCCTCTCTATTTCGGCTTCCTGTAAGATTACTTCTTCTAAATCCTTGTGCATTATCACCTTCTTTTCATTCGCTCCGCCGGTCTTGACTTCCGCTGGCGGATTTTCTCAATTTTTATCATTAATATACTACTGGTTTCCTTGCTGACTGCATATCGCTGATCTATTCTTTGATTTCCTACCCAGAAAATATTTTTCTGGTCAGTAAATACCAGCGCATTCGCCCTTTCTTGTGCCGGTACTTTCAGGTCGATAAAAAAATCTTTTAATTTCTTATTGTGTTTCATGCCAAAAGGCACAAAACGATCGCCTGGTTCCCGATGCCTTACTACAAGTGACCACTCAAGTTTATCAAAATCCAGATAGGCTATATTTTTGTCTACAAATAAGTCCCGACTCTCTGGCAGTTTTTTTAGTTTCTTCATACTTATCCGCCAGCCAGCATAGGCAAAACGGGTACGCAAACTCGGTATTTCCCTCGCTGCTTCCACCTCTTCAGTTTCCTGATATCCATGTTTCATAACCCGTAAATTATCATATTCCTTCAATAATATCACGCCATGCGGTAATTGGATCTCACGGTTACCCTCTCGTTTAAGTGATTTCTCTATGATCTCAAAATTACTCTGATAAAAATCCTGCTCAGTTCCGTTAATTTCACCATAAAGATGACGATATATGTAAAATCTCAAAAGAGGTCTGATCTTCAATAATTCAGATACTTTCAAGCGATATTCATCGTCATTATTTTCTTCCATCACATGACGCATCCGGATCATTGCCGAATTAGATAAAATATCATCTGCTTCCTGCAAAAATGGGGCTATAGCTGATATCTTCTCTACTGCCTGGGGATTGATATTATCAGATATCCAGGGAAAGATAAAATTGCGCAGTTTATTACGCGTAAATTCATTCTGCTGATTGCTCACATCTTCACACCAGGGGATATTCTCTTTTTCCAGAAAAGCCGTGATCTCATCCCGTGAAAAACTGATAAGCGGGTGAATAATATTGCCCGATTTCGGTTTTATCCCGCCCAGCCCCGTGAGTAAACTGCCCCTTAGTAACCTATATAACACTGTTTCTGCCTGATCACTTTGATTATGTCCCAAAGCTATGGAATCTATCTTGTATGATCCCACCAGCCCATTGAACCAGTTAAACCGGAATTCCCGCAGATTATTCTCATTCACTTTCTTGCCTTTGGGGTCATAATGTTTCACCAGAATCGCAATGTTTCGAGCAAAACAAAATTTCTTTACTGCTGCTTCTTCCAGTCCGCTTTCTTCTCCCCGCAGATGATAATTTATATGTACTGCCAGCAGATGGAATTGATATTTAGTTCGCAAATGATAAAGTGCCGTAAGTAATGCCGTGGAATCAGGCCCTCCCGAAAACCCTACTAATATCCTTGACTTAGGCATAAATAGCTTATTCTTACGAATATATTTCTCAAACTTCCTGATAAAATTCATCTCTTTCTGCATCAATCTGCCTCTATTTTTTCGATAATTGCTTATAACTCGCTAACTTGATATATGTCAATTAAAAAAACGCTTTTCATCATTATTTCACTTCTCTTACTCCTTCTCATCATCTCCCTTATATGTCACAAGGTTAGCTGTTTGAAGATAAGGTAGGGGCAG
This sequence comes from Candidatus Stygibacter australis, assembly GCA_030765845.1. Classification (NCBI taxonomy): domain Bacteria; kingdom Pseudomonadati; phylum Candidatus Cloacimonadota; class Cloacimonadia (SeqCode); order Cloacimonadales (SeqCode); genus Candidatus Stygibacter; species Candidatus Stygibacter australis. The sequence goes on along the minus strand of JAVCDJ010000062.1, from coordinate 11,325 downwards.
ACCCGGGTGTCTGCCCTTATTTAAACAGGATCAAATAATAAAAAATTGGGCAGACACATGGGTCTGCCCCTACCAAAATTCGTTATCTGGGATAATAAAAGGTGGAGATACCATTCAATAATGCAATCTGCTTGACATTTTGCTGGGGATTTATAGAGGTAGGAACTATGTTAAATATTAAGCTTCCGTATTCCAAATCTGAGCTGAACCGGATTATGATCCTGGGCAGTCAGTTAAAGGGCAAACTTGTGATCAAGGGTGGATCGAGTGCTGCTGATATTCTCACTTTGCAGCAGGCACTTACTGAGCTTGGTTGTGAATTTGAGATTTCTGTTGATGAGATCATCATGCTATGCGAGAACGGTTTATCACAAAAGGGTGAAGTTTGTATCAAAGATTCAGCTACAGGATTCAGATTGCTGCTGGCTCGTTTGGCAGCTCAGCCGGGTGGAGAATATCTGCTGGATGCCTCTGCTCAATTGCAAAAAAGACCGATGCAGGAGCTGATATTAGCTCTCCGACAGATGGGGGCAATGATCACTACTGACAAATTTCCCTATCAGATCAAGGGTAATTTTCTGGATGGCAGCAATATGAAGATAGATACTTCGATCAGCAGTCAATATCTGAGTGCCTTGCTATTGATAGCTCCGCAATGCCTGGGGGGAATGAATATAGAAGTAACCGGCAAACGAGTATCATGGGAATATGTGGAACTGACAATCCAGATTTTGCGTAAAATGGGGATTGAGGTCTATGCAAAGCAGGATAAGCTGGTCGTACTGCCTGGCAGCAGGTTATCTAATCCCTCAAAGATCGAAGTAGCGACAGATTATTCCTCCGCCTGCTATTTCTGGGCAATGGCGGCTGCTTTCGGAAATTCAGTAAAAACAATCGGCAGCAGAAAGAAATCATTTCAGCCGGATGCTGCTTTTGCTGACCTGCTGGCAGAAATGGGTGCTGAGGTGATTGACGAAGATGATCATGTTATTGTGAAGGGGAACTATCTGCAGGGAATTAAGGCAGATATGAGCCAGATGCCCGACCAGGTTCCTACTCTTGCTGTGCTGGGGCTAATGGCAGGATCCGAAATTGAGATAACCAATATCAGTCATCTGCAATATAAAGAAAGTAATAGAATAGAATCAATACTGACAGAGATCAGGCGTTGCGGTGGCAAAGCAGAATATAAAGACGGATGCTTGAGAGTATTTCCTTTAGCTAAGTATCCAGGACAGGTTTTGATTGATCCCCATGGAGATCATCGATTGGCTATGGCATTTGCCATACTGAAGCTTAAATATCCTGAGATAGAGATTGATGACCCTGCTGTGGTAAATAAATCGTTTCCTGATTTCTGGACTGAGTTCCGCAGATTCAGGGATTCAGAATAATTTCTTCAGATAAATCGAGATTAATAGTAGAGATAATGTGACAGATACGAATCTGTCCCTTATATGGTTACTAAATTTACTATTTCAGCAATAAACATTTTCTCACTTTCGCAACCTTATCATTCATAGCTAACTGGTAAAAATAAATTCCCGAACCCGCCTGATTACCAAGCTCATCATCCCCGTACCATACCACAGAATGTTTTCCAGTACTAAGTTTATCATCAAGCAAAGTCTTTACCTTTTGTCCTTTAATATTGTATATACTCACATTCACTTCACTGGCTTCAGGTATTGAGAACGAAATAGTTGTCTCAGGATTAAAAGGATTAGGGTAATTACTATACAATAAAGCAGATTCCGGGATTATATCTTCAGAAGGAATGTTATAATTGTAATCAGCAGGATTTTCCAAAAGACCGGCTAACAACTCTTCCTGAGTTTGATAAAATACATTCCATGATGTTGGCTTCAATTCAGTCATATTTCCAATAAAACCGGATCTAACTTCATTTTCTTCCATTATAAGGTAAGTATATCCTAAATCTATTATTGCCAATACTGAATCTATTTCGCTGGGAGGATTCGAGATGACTTCCTCAAAATTAAGAATCGCTTCTTCATAATTCTCCAGTTTTATATTACAGTAATTAGCAAGATAATCGGCATATTTTTCGGAATTTTCATCATAGCGAAGATTCGATTCCGTTTCATAGTAATCCTGCAATACTTCATAATCGTCGTTAACCTCGATTAATCGCTTTGCTGCTGCTGACGAAAATGCTGTCTCAGGATACTCATCAATAACCTGCCTGAATAACTGGTCAGCAAGAACATAATCGTTATCAGAAAATGCTGAATCAGCTTCGAGATACAATGTTTCAGCAAGTGTCTTTTCACCCTCTCTGGGTTGACCAGGATCCCAAACCGGTGATAACAGATAACCTGTTTCACCCGGGTCAGGATCAATCACTGAAAGATAAAACCTCTCTTCAGGTGGCACTATCGCATTACCATGAATATCGTAATTTCCCCAGAAATTCTTGCGCCATACCTGATTATGATCCATATCAGGACAACGAACAAGATACCGGTCATAACTTTCTACCTGATAATCATTATCTACGATCTTATTCCGATTACAATCCATTATAACCGTACAATCATCAAAGAATAGAATCTCTTCATAATCATTATTAGCTATCACGCTGTCATCTATCCAGGAACCACTGTTTGGGTCTTTCAGGATTTCTACGATGCTGCCATGAAAACAAAGTATTCCTCTGTGATTATTATAAATATTACAGCTTTCTACGGTGCCTTTTGAAGCATAAAAATAAAGTCCATTATTACCGTTATTATAAATATCGGTCAGAGATATCTCATTCACTCCTGTATATGTATCAACTAAATATATCCCATAGGCAACATTATCATAAACTTCACATTCGGTAATTGTGTAATTTGAACAACCGGATAACTTGATTCCGTAATTGTAATTATGAATATCGCTATCTATCATATTGACTTGTGGACAGTCATAACAATATATTCCTGTTCCAAAATCAGAACCTTCCAAACTGCATCCATCCAAGCCAAGAGTTGTAGTATAACAAGAAAGACGTGACATAGTAAAATCTGTTCCGCTTAATTGTATCTCACCATATTTGCTTTGCAGTCCGCAATGGTTGAAAAGCCCATCCGTTATTGGAACATTCTGATCCCCCAGTAAATACAAGCCATCCCAATATTCATCCTCTTCTACGGTAAATTCTACTCCTGTACCAATAGTAACATTACCATAAATCTCTATCCTGTTTCCTGGTATTGTTTCCGGGATAATTGGTGGCTCTGCAGGAATTGTAGTCGTTTCACCCAAAAATGTAACATTATTCTCAATAGTTATTGACGCATTTTCTTGAACTGATAGTTGTGCACGATTCAAAAGGTAGAATCTTGTGTTCTCAGTTATCTCAACAGTTGCATTATTGGTAATAATAGTCCCATCTTCAAATATATAGTTACCTTCCTTAAGCTCTCGATCTGATGAAATTAATTCGGAAACACCCAGTGCCCGATCTGCATCTAGTTTTCCATAACCTACTTCATTATTCCATGTTCCATATTCTTCATCTTCATTAAAAACATAATGTGATAATTTTTCAGTAGTTAAACAAATCAATCTTGCAATGTCCTGGTTTGTAAAATCCGGATGAAGAGAAGCAATTAATCCCGCTACTCCTGCAACTTGTGGAGAGGCAAACGATGTACCTCCACCGCTTGCATAAGTATTATTTAGTCGTGTACTTAGTATATCTACACCAGGTGCAACTACCATTAAACCTTCACCATAATTTGATCCCCAGTTATAACCATCTTCTGGGCTTACTCTTCTCTTTTCTTGATGACTTGCACCAACTGCAAAGACATATTCATTATTAGCTGGAAAAGGAAGATAATCATGATTGTAATTTCCTGAAGCGCAATCCACAAAACAAGCATAATTATTATAAGCGACTTCTAACGCTTCCTCGATCGCAGATGTTTCACCTACGGTAAGACTTAAGGTAATAACTCTAACACCGTTTAGTGCAGCATATAGTATTGCATCATCGAGAATATCTCCTATAGGAGCATTATCTCCTACAGCAGCAATAAGCATACTACATCCTGGATTCTCTTCACCCCATCCACCGGCAACACCTGCAACTCCAGTATTATTATTTGTAACAGCACCTGCAATACCTGCTACATGCGTACCATGATAGGCATTACTTTCGACATTATTGTTATTATGACCAAAATCCCAACCTACAAGATCATCTATATATCCATTACCATCATCATCTATACCATTTATGTCGTCCATATCCCAGACAACTCCATCTTCATCTAAATCTTCACCGGGATTTACCCAGATATTTCCTTCCAAATCTTCATGAAGTATATCGGTTCCACTATCCAATATCCCGATTATTACACCAGGAACTCCAGTCTCCTTATCCCATGCTTTGTAACTGTCAATTCCTCCAACACTTTCATCATGATGGAACCATTGATCATTATAATTAGGATCATTAGGAACTTCTAAATATTCTCCAATAGTGTTCGGTTCTACGACATTAACTAGTTCACTTTTAAGATAATTCTGAACAATTTCCAATGGGTCACTGTTTTTAGGTATCTCAAGGTCATAATAACCAAGAATATTACTTCTGATTACATCACATTCATTAACTGCATTTAAAGAATCTATTTGAGATTGAGTTACATTTACTTGAAATTTCACAGTAATTACAGAATTACTTACTTGATATTGATAGTTATTTTCAATCTGATACCATTGTCCATCAATCTTATCATATTGACGGTTGTTCAGATAGATTGTTTCCGCACTTGCTACAGCAGTGAAAGATAGCAAAATAAATACTATTATTGCTATTTTTTGATTAAATGATTTCATGTTTCCTCCTTATTTCTTATTATGGAATCATTATCCTTTTATCAACATTCTTTGAATTAGGGCATTATCTAACCTCTTTTTTACATTATTGTCAAATGTCCCAATAATTTAACCTTTGCGAAATTCAGGAAAAGATTAATACTTTTAAACACTGCGGAAGGTCAAGAAAAGCTAGAAGTTCTGAAACCATTCCGAAAGTAACTACTTTACCATCAACATTTTCCTGGAGATAGACTTATCTCCTACCTGTAATGTGTATAAATAAACATTAGTACTCACCTCCTTTCCATTATAATTTTTTCCATTCCAATTTACAGAATGGCTTCCTTTTTGAAATGTTTCATTATCAATTAGTTTTATAACTAATTGTCCTTTAATATTATAAACCGATAAACTTATTTTACCTGATTGGGATAAATTGAAGTTTATGTTTGTTCGCGGATTAAACGGATTCGGGTAATTACTAATTTTACATTTTACATTTTCAATTTCACATTCTTCATCTGTACTTACAGATATATTTTCACCAATCCAGACACCATCTCCATGGGAAGCGATATAAACTTTATTTTCCTCTAAAAAAGGGATAAAATCCGATGTGCGTTTTTCATAAGTACCTTCTAATACAGACCAGTTTTCTCCTGCATCAATGCTGTAATGAATTCCATTATTAGGAGTACAGTAAAACATTTTATCGGAATCATGTCTGTCAAAAACTAAATTGCCTATTGCCGGAACAGGGGTTGTCCAATTCTGGTACGTATCAAGGTCATGAAAAGTTTCACCCCAATCATACGATACTATAAGTGTATTTCTATCTGAATAGTAAATTGTATTTGAATTCTGGGGATGTATGTTTACGACTTCACCAGGAGTTAATGATAAATATTCCCAGGTGCTTCCACCATCAGTACTTCGATAATCAGAGAAATATAATGTATCAGGATAATTGGAATCAATCGTAACCTTTGGATAATTTGCACTTTCCACTGAAAAGATTAAATCCCAATTGATTCCGTAATCATCTGTCTTATAAACCAGATAATCATAATAAACAGTCACTATATATACAATATTATTATAGTTATGATTAATGGAAATATCAACTATTATTCCATTTATGTTATGGCTGATATCGGTAAAAGATATTCCATTATCGAAACTACGCATTAAATTTTGTCCACCGTAGTATAATGTATCCGGGTGCTGATAATCATATTTTATTACATTAACATATTCTTCATTTACTTGATTCCATGAATCTCCTCCATCAATGCTTTTCCATAATCCCTGAAATCCGCCGGCATAAACAATATCAGAATCATCAGGATGTAATTCTATCTCTTTTATATATGAATTGGGTAAATTTGAATTTTTCAACAAGCAGGTTGATCCTCCGTTATCGGATCTATATATACCACAATATGTCCCAAAATAAATCTTATTGACATTCTCTCTATTCTCTTCGCAACGATTCCGAAGGTTTATTCCTCTTCCTGCACACATAGTATCAATATTTGTCCATGTATTACCATTATCACTACTTTTTTTTACATTACCATACATTGATGTACCGCCCTCAGCAACATATAGATTGTACTCACTATCAGCATACATACTAGTACACCATATTTCAGGATTCCAATCAGGATAAGGTGTCCAGTTATAACCGCCGTCTGTTGAAAAAGCCAATAACCAGTCCATGTATCCTGTGTATATTATACTCCACATATTCTGATTATTAGCTGGATTTATTGAAAGATCATAAAATGTAAAAACATCATTAATTATTTGCCACTCATTTCCGCCATCAATACTTTCCATAAGTCCCCATGAAAAACCGGGTTCACCTCCACTGCTAATTCCCGTATAAAGATGTTCTTCATTTCCAGGCTCGTTACAAATACCAGTTATATGATAATAGTCTCCATGTGGGACGTTTTCTATTAATGACCAGTTATTTCCTCCATCAATAGTATGATACAAACCACCATTTTCCAATGGTAAATACCCATAGTTATGGTTTCCCGCTCCAATAAAAAGTTCATCAGGATTATTTTCATTTATATGAATATAATCAACATCAAGAGAATCGGGCAAAGTTTCACTTGCCTGTTGCCAGCTATTTCCTCCATCGTTGCTATCAAAGAGTCCTTTCCCGCTGGTTCCAATCCAGAGATGTTCAGCGTTTATCGGATCAATTGAAATCGCTTGAACAGGATAATAATCACCATACCACCAGCAAGGTACGCTTGGAGAATTATCAAGGGAATCTTCCCAGACAGGTAAACTCTCAATCGAACAATGAATCCAGTTTTCTGCTCCGTCTATACTTTTATAAACTCCATCACAATAAGTTCCAGCATAAATAACACTTGTATCTGAAGGTGCTATTGCAAGTGAAATAACATGTGCAGAAAATGGACCGTTTCTACTCCATTCCTGGGAAAATATCAGGGAAAAGGTTAATAAAATCAAACTCAATAATGCTTTCTTCATCTTTTTCCTCCTTCATTAATCTGTGTAAATATACTTTTCACATGCTATGGAATTATAATGCAATTCTTCATAAGGATCAATATCCCTAATATCTGCGGAAGCTGGTCAATCTTGTATAATATTATTCAAAAGTAGAAAATCCAGTAAAGATGATTATTTTCCCTAAAACCCTTCAATCATGTTCATAATCATCAATTTTTCCACTGATATTTGCATTCAATACATAAGTTATGTATTTTATAGTGATTTTATATTGTCAAGAAAAAATATAATTTTAGTATATTATTATCAAGTAACTGGTCAGATTTCCCCAGCAAAATCCTTTCAAATGGTTTCAGAGGAGTCAATTTCAGTTTTATAAGTCATCAATCAGGTTATGTGCACTTTTTGCTAAAAATTGCTACTCCCTTTAATTTTCCAATGAGTTAGTTTGATCAGTCTCAACGTACGGCACTGTCCGAATTATTTTAATGCATGTTAAAAAATAATAATAAATTTTCCCCTGTACTATTTATGCTTTAATCTACATTAATATTTCCAATTTATAATCTACTGGCAGCCCCAGAGAGTTGTTTCTCGTTAGGGGTACTTTGTATTTCATAAGAAGTAAAAAGGGGTATTGAGAATGCTTAATAGGGTAATCTGTTTGACATTTTGCTGAATATTTGAGGAGTTAGGAATTAGCTTAGGGTTCAGGGAATCAGAATAATTTCCTCGGTTTCGATTTTAGTAGCTGATATCTCATAGGCAGCTTTGATGCGTTTTACTGCTGCTTCTCCAGCAGATTTATCATTGCAATACACTTTTCCCAGAATTTGTTGCTTATCAAGTTTTGCTCCGATTTTGTGAGGCAGCCAGGCACCTGCTGACATATCAAGTATAGATTTAAGGGTTTTACGTCCCGCACCAATACTCACCAGGGCATAGCCTATCTGACGGCTGTTAATTGATTTTATCCAGCCCTCTTGTGAGGAGATCACCGGTAGTTCATATTTTGCTGTAGGTAATATATCATATTTATCGATAACATTCACATTGCCTTCCTGCTGGCGTATCATGGCAATAAGCTTCTCCAAGGCAGCACCTGAGCTGATAACCTGATCAATCTTAGTCTCAGCAGCCTGAGGATCAGAATAAACTCCAGTGAGCAGGAGCATTTCTTTTGCCAGCCTGCGGGTGATAATATCAATATCAGGGGCGGTTTCACCTTTCAGATAATCAATAGCTTCTCTGGTTTCCAGAGCATTACCGCAGTAAAATCCCAGAGGTGAGTTCATATTAGTATAGGTAACTTTCACTTTTTGTCCAAATGCAATGCCAGTGGAAGTTAGTAATTCACCTAATTTCTGAGCCTTTTCAAGATCTCTCATAAAGGCACCACTTCCTACTTTAAGATCGATCACCAGGTTATGAGCACCTTCGGCAATTTTTTTGCCCATTATACTGGCAGTGATCAAGGGCAGGCTTTCCACTGTACCGGTAGTATCACGCAAGGCATAGATGAGTCTATCTGCAGGGACAAGTTTTTCGCTCTGGCTGATGATTGCCAAGCCGGAAGTATTCACAAATTTGATAAAATCAGATTGCGCGAAATCAGTTCTGAAACCCGGGATAGCTTCAAGTTTATCCAGAGTTCCGCCAGTATGCCCCAGTCCCCTGCCAGAGATCATGGGAACCGGTACTCCGCAGGCAGCAACGATAGGCGCCAGCATCAGGCTGATCTTATCACCCACACCACCAGTGGAATGTTTATCTACTGTGGGCATATCAGGTGGAAATTCTATTCTGCTGCCGGAATTTATATAGATATCAGTAAGATTTCGTGTTTCAGAATTGGTCATTCCCTTAAAATATATAGCCATCAGCAGTGCTGTCATCTGGCTGGCATCAATATTCCCTTCTATATAATCCGTAATAAAATGTTTCATTTCGGCTGGCAGTAATTCACCACCATCCCTTTTTCGGATAATGAGCTCCACAGGATTCATGTATTAATCTCCTTGAATTTGCACAGGGTCTAATGGTGCAGTTTCTGCTGGGTAAACCAGTTTGAAACCCGTGATATCGTTTCTTCCGGGCTGCGGACAAAAATTGTTTGAGCGGGGATCACCTGCATGAAATATTTACCATAGCGATCATGCTTTCTGGCAATCCGGTTATCCAGCACGATGATAACCCCAGTATCTTTAGTTGATCTGATCAGTCTGCCATAGCCCTGTCTGTATTTAAGCAGAGCTTCCGGCAGGGTGTAATATTCAAAGGGTGGCTTTTGATCGCGAGCTAATTTCTTGGTATATGCTTCCACTATCGGGTCACCTGGAGAGGGGAAGGGCAGCTTATAGATTATTATCTGAGAAAGCGCTTCTCCGGGAACATCTACACCTTCCCAAAATGAGCTTGTTCCAAGTAATATACCTTTGCCATCATCACTGAACTGCTTAAGCAGTGAAGTGCGTGAACTTGTGCGTGACTGGATCATAAGGGCAATATCAGCAGGTAAAATTTCTGCCAGCTTTTTATAGGCATTATCCATATCCTGATAAGAAGTGAAAAGCACAAGAGTACCTCCGGGAACTCTCTGGCTTGCCTGAGCGATCAAATCCATTGACTGCATAAAGAAGTAAGGATCAGAATATAAGGGCAGATATACAGTGTTCAATACTACGGATTGTTGATTATAATCAAAAGGTGAGTCCACTATCTCCAGACGAACCTTATCATTCTCAGTAAGGGGCAGACCCATGCGACGCTCATAATATTTAAATATCCCCCGGATGGCTAAAGTGGCTGAAGTAAATATAATTGATTCTTTATTATCATAAAAATATTCACTCATCTGAGAGGAGATATCCAAAGGAACAACATTTATTACTCCGGCAGGATATTCAGAATCTGCCACATTTAAAATAGAGAACCAGTAGGCACTAGCATCATAATCTGGCTGAAGGATTGCTTCCAGATTTTCCTGGAAATCAGATATCCGCTGTTGTATGCGCTCAGTGCTTTCCAGATGCTGATCATAATTATTCAACCTGCTGCCATCTATTCCGCCCAGGTTCATGCTCAGGGTTTTTACTGATTTCATGATCGCAGTAAGGCAATTCATCAGATCTGGAACCTGATCAATGAAGCTGAAGTCGGGCAGTTTATTTAATCTGGCATTCTTATATTCATCAGGGTCTTTGAAGTAACTTAATTTGCCATATTTTGTGCATGTTTTAACCGTTTCACCCATCTCCCAGAAAAAGGATGTAAATACTTCCTGACATTCATTAATGATATTTATCAGGCTTTCAATTATATTGATTACCGTGTCTTTGGTGGAATTATCCAGATTGCTGGATTGCAGGTCTCTTTTCAATGAGATCAGTTCCCCACTTTGATAATCTTTGCGGATATGGAAAAGCTGCATAAAAAAGCCATTAAAATCCGGCCAGCCAAGACTAAATCCCAGCTCGGTGTGGGCAGTGTTCGGCAGATTATGAGCTTCATCAATGATGAGTCTTTCATATTCTCCCAGCACGGAATTTTCTGACACGGCATCAGCAAGCAGCAAATGATGATTGATAACCACAATATTGGCATTATCAGCCAGTACGCGTTTCTGCATAAAATGACATGATCCTGCAGAACTGCAGCGTCTGCCACGGCAGAAATGACGATCCGCTACCACCTTTTTCCAGGTGGAACTCATCTTGCCCGGATTGAAGGAATTATTTTCTACAATATCGCCAGTTTGGGTGAATTTTTTCCAGATTATCAATTTCATCAGATCGCGAATTTCCCAGGCAGCAGCAGCTCTTTGCCAGGTATTCATAACCTCCTGCCATTTCTTCTCACAGATATAATTACCTCTTCCTTTCAAAAGTACTGCTTCAAAGGGGATTTTCAGGCATTTTTTAAGTAAAGGCAGATCCTTTGTGAATATCTGCTCCTGAAGGTTTTTGGTATTTGTTGATATGATCACCC
>JAVCDJ010000061.1 GCA_030765845.1 Candidatus Stygibacter australis | reverse complement strand
CGTGTACAGGCTGGCAGGGAAGTATCTACAGTAAAAGCGTTATTGATGAAATAGGGTAATAGTGAGAAGTGAAGATATGAGCCACAGATTTCACGGATTAACACGGATAGGAGAGGAGTTACTGATCACCAGAAGTTCCCGATACATCGGGACAAGCTTTGTCCGGAGTACCGTTCAAAACTCTTGTTTGGCTGGGTGGCGCGTAACTGTCGTTCTCAAGTCAATTCACTGAGTACAGTGTCTTAACTCGATAACTTACTGGAGATATTATTGGTAAAAGAGGAAAATTTGATGAAAGTATTTTTAGCATTATTTGTAATAATTTCAATACCAATAATGGTTTTTGGTACTTTGATAGAGATTGATGATGATGGGGGGCTGGATTTCAGTTCTATTCAGGCGGGGATTGATAATAGTGTGAGTGGAGATACTTTGCTGGTGCATCCGGGGCTTTATCAGGAGAATATCAATTATGGGGGCAGGGACATTGTGGTAGTGAGTTTGTATTATACCACCGGGGACAGCAGTTATATAGAAAATACTATTATTGGCGACGTGGTAGACGGATGTCTGGCGACATTTGAGAATTATGAAACGAGAGCAGCCGTACTGGGAGGATTTACTCTGAGGGGAGGAACTGGGAGTAATTTTCCTAATTACCTGTCAGGAGGGATCAGTTGTTTGAATTTCAGCTCACCGACTTTGCGTGACTTGAATATACATGACAATAATCGTGGTGCCGCAGGGGGGATATATTGTGAATATTCTGATCCTTTGATCGAGAACTGTCATATACATGATAATACTGAACCCCATATTTACTACGGTGGTGGTATAACTTTATATCATTCTAACGCTGAAATTTCAGGATGTTTGATTGAGAATAATTATGGTCAAGTTTGTGGTGGTGGAATATGTGTATTTGAGATGAGTGATGCGTTTATAGAAAACACGATAATTTCAGGTAACATCGCCGAAGGGGGTGGAGGAATTTATGCTCAAGCATGTAATCTAACCTTAAGAAATGTATTACTATCTAATAATGATGGTAGGTTAGGTGGTGGTATTGTCCTGTACTATTATGTAAATCCAGATTTTGAAAACGTAGTAATCAAAAGTAATGAATGCGGTAGTTATGGTGGAGCTGGGATGTATCTTAATACATTAGATTGTGAAATACAAGGAGTCAAGATAATTGATAATTATGGGCACAGAAATGTTGGAATGTTTGTAAGAAACAGTGAAGTTACTTTAAAGGACTTTGTTATCTGTAATAATTACATAGATTATGAAAATCTCGATGGCAGCAGTATGAAAATCGATAACGGATCGGAAGTGATAATAGAGAACACTACTTTCCAGGGAAATATCAGTTATGGGACATCTATGATTATAGCAGGCTCATCAAGTCTAATAATGCGTAACAGTATTTTTGCAGATGATGGGATGAGTATTCAATTTCAGGAAAGTGATGCGGGTAATGACAATTATCTGGAATTGAGTTATTGCAATATAGTAAATGGGGAATCCAGTCTTGATTGTGATAATTATGGCAGTTATGTATGGGGAGCAGGCAATATCAGTGAAGAGGTGGGATTTGCCTGCCTTGAAGAGGAAGATTGGAGGTTGATGTATTATTCACCGTGTATTGATGCCGGGGATCCTGAAGGAGAATACGATCCGGATGGAACAATACAGGATATGGGAGCAATATATTATGATCAGACAGAATTAGTTTATCCCGAGATCAATATTCCCGATTATCTGCATTTTGAAAGTGGAGAAGTGATTGAGCTTGATTTTGAGGAGTATGTATATGACATTAATCCAGATGAATTAACCTTGAGCGTGAATGGGAATGAAGATGTTCTGGTGGATATTGCTGATATGCTGGTAACCATCAGCTGTACGTATAACTGGGCAGGAGTGGAATTTCTGACCTTTTATGTGAATGATAATAGTGGCAGGTTGGTGAGCAGTGCAGAGATGACAGTGGATGTATCAAAGAATCTGATCTATGTACCGGAGGAATTTGCAGAAATCCAGACAGCAATTGAACAGGCAAATATCGACAGCACGAAGATAATAGTAGCACCAGGTGAATATCATGAGAATCTTGATTTTCTGGGAAAGAATATTGAATTAGTGAGTTATTTTGCAGCGACTGGAGATACAGCCTTTATAAGTGATACAATTATAGATGGAGACAGTCTGGACTCAGTAATATTATTAATTAATTGCAGTTGGGCAAAGATTTCTGGATTTACGATCAGGAATGGATATGGGTGGGATAGTGGGGCAGGCGGTATATTTATAGATGGTATAAATTCCATTCAGATAGATAATTCAATTTTAGAAAATAATGAATATTCCGCTATATGTGGTGGTCTCACCAACAATATCAATGAATTGATATTCCATGATCTAATAATTAGAAATAACACTTGTAGCGGTATCTATATTGATAGAATAGAAAACGCTGAAATAAGTGATCTTTATTTTAGTGGGAATCAGACTTATTATTCTTCCAGTAATTATTTTTCGGGAACAGGTGAAAATTCAGTTATTTATATGGATAATGTAAATGTAAATTATTTTAATCAGGAATCTTCCAATGATCTACTTTATATAGGTGGATTTTCTAATAGTGTAATATCAAATATTAATATTAAAAATGTGGATATTCCTTTTGAATCGCAAAGTAGTGCATTACGATTCGCAGGGATAAGTAATAGTACAATATCTGATGTAACAATAAATAACTTTCAAGCAATCTCGAATTATGGCGGATTAAGAATTGATGACTGCAGTGATGTGATATTTAATAACATTATTGTAACTGATTGTCAATCCGATCTTGCTGCTGGAATGAAAGTGAGAACATGTAGATCAGAGCCGGTAATCATTTATAATAGTCTTATTCAGGGTAATGTTGCTGTGGATAGAATAAGCGCTATAAGTTTATATAAGAGTAATGTATATTTTATAAATTGCACAATAACTGGCAATGTCTCAGAAAATGGGGCAGCTATCAATAACAGTTCCAATGCATCAGAAGAACCCTATTTCATAAATTGCATAATCTATGATAATGAGCCAGCCCAAATCCAACTGGGATCTCCTACAGAAAGATCAAAATTAATGCACGTGGAGTATTGTGATGTGGAAGGAGGTGAAGAAGGCGTATTGCAGTATGAAGGAGCCGTATTGCACTGGGAAGAGGGTAATATAGATGCTGATCCGCTATTTACAGGTATAGAGCCTTATTTATACAGTTTAGAGGAAAGTTCACCTTGTGTGGATGTGGGAACATTGGACTTTCCTATATTATTTGAAGTTCCAGAGACTGATCTGGCAGGAAATCCGCGGATCAGTGGAGACTTTATAGATATGGGCTGTTATGAATACCAGTATCCTGGTGGTAGTGAAGATGCTGAAATAGTGGATATGTCAGGTAAGGTCTGGTGTTATCCTAATCCTTTTAATCCAGAGGTTACTATTTCTTTTTCTACCACAGAGGTCACAGAGAACACAGAGGTTAATATTTACAATGTAAAAGGTCAACGCGTACGCGAATTGAATCCACCGAGGCGGACAAGAATTGAAAACTCAATCCACCGAGGCGGACAAGAATGTAAAATGAATTCAGTAGTTTGGGATGGAAAGGACGATTCTGGGAAACAGGTAAGCA
>JAVCDJ010000060.1 GCA_030765845.1 Candidatus Stygibacter australis | reverse complement strand
GCCGTCATCGATAGTATAGACATCCCACTCATCCGGTGCCGAGGTAACCGTCACATTATTTAGTCTCACCAGCACCCCTTCATAAGCCTCCCCGGATGATAGCTGAGAGGTAGTTGTGGTTACAGGTTCCGGCAAAGCATTACCAGTGGAAAGCAGAGTCACGCCCCAGGCATCCTGGATTTCCGTATAACCATAATATTCATCCACAGTACCATTTAATTCCACTTCATCACCCAGATTAAAATCACCCTCTTGATAAATAAGCACACTATTCCAGATCCCGCCCTCTGGATAACTGAGCACATATTTATCACCACTATAATTATTACAGGTAACAATTCCGCTCAGGCTTACGTCCTGTCCTTCGTATTGCGAGGGATAAGTGCCATTCCCGGCATCTTCTGTAAACTGGATATTATAGATCGGCACTGCCATAAGCAGGCTGACAGCACACATAAGCACTATAGTTATAAATAATTTATTCAATTTCTTCATCATTCACCTTCCTGCCAAATACGACTTCCCAGCCCCATATTAAAGTCAAGTAAAATCAAAAAGAATGATAAATCGTAAGACGGGAAATGTAATATAAGAGAATAATTCTTACCACAGAGGTCACAGAGAACACAGAGGAATGTAATGTAAGATTTTTTAACCACCATCCTACGCATAAAGCTTCGGCACGGCAGGCTGAAAACACTGAAAGGCGCTGAAAATGTAATTTAATATTAATATTAATTACTCCGTGAACTCTGCCTGCCGTGCCGTAGCTTCATGCGGAGGATGGTGTCCTCTGTGGTAAAATAAGAAATGCAAATTTATGGACAAAGTGGGCTTGAGGTGAGTAAAACAGGTGGTGAATTATTTTAATTATTGACATTATGAGATAATAGTAAACATGATGACAATGAAAGGGAGGTGCCATGCAAGTCCTTGAAATAAAGAATATTTATAAGCGTTTTGGAGATGTGACAGCGGTGAATGACCTGTCATTTAATTTGGATGCTGGTAATGTATTTGGATTTCTGGGTCCTAATGGGGCAGGAAAGACAACCACCATCCGGATGATAATGAATATAATAGTTCCTGATAGCGGCAGCATCTCTGTGATGGGAAATTCTAAGATATCTGAAATCAATAATACCATAGGCTATCTGCCTGAGGAGCGGGGAATATACCGTAAAATGAAAGTCAAGGAAGTGCTTTTATTTCTGTCAAAACTCAAGGAGATGCGGCATAATGAAGCCAGTAAGGCAATAGACTATTGGCTGGACAGGATGAGTCTGGGAGAATGGAAGAAAAAGAAGGTGGAAGAGCTATCCAAGGGTATGCAGCAGAAGCTGCAATTTATTGCCACTATCATGTTCGATCCCAGTTTGATCATCTTTGATGAGCCCTTTATGGGCTTAGACCCCATAAATGTGAATATCATCAAAGATGTGATAATGGAAATGAAGCGTAAAGGCAAGACAATAATCTTTTCGACCCATTCCATGGATAGTGCTGAAAAGCTCTGCGACCGGATATTACTGATCAATAAAGGTAAAGAAGTTCTTTCAGGCAAATTAAGCGAAGTGAAGCAGCGTTTTGGGAAAAAAAATATACATCTTAATTATGAAGGGGATGATGCATATTTACGGGAATCTGAGCTGGTAGAGAAATTTGATGATTTTGGTAATTTCATAGAAATACAAATGAAGCCGGATGCTGACCCTCAGGAACTTTTGAAGCAGGTATCCAGTCGTTATCGAGTAAGTAAATTTGAGATAGTGGAGCCATCTTTGAATGATATATTTATCCAGGCTGTGTCAGGCTCGGAAACGGGGGTGAGTGATGTTAAATAAAAAAGTAATGGCAGTGATCCAAAGGGAATATGTCACCAGGGTGCGAACTAAAGGATTCATCATTGGCACCATACTTTTTCCATTGATCATAACCTTGATATTTTCGGGAGTATATCTCTTTGGTAAGTTTTTTCAGCCGTCAACGAGGAAATATGCCATAATCGATGAGACCGGGGTAATTTTTACAGAGTTTACAGCAAATCTTGCTGATACTTTAAAAAACGGGGAACCGAAATTTATATTTGAAGAAATAAAGACAACTAGGGAAAACAGGGATGAATTGATCAAAGGTTTGCAGGCAGATATTAATAATAAGAGATATCATGGTTATGTGCTGATCCCGGCAAATATTGTGGAAGAGCGAAAGGCATATTATGCAGCGCGCAATGTGGGAGATTTTGAGGAACAAAGGTCATTCAGCCGGGCAATATCACGTCAGGTGGCAAATTTACGTCTGGCTAAGAAAGGCTATCCTGCTGAAGAGATCAGAGATGAAATCAACCAGGGCTGGGTGGATATGGTGAGTGCTCAGGTAACTGAGAAAGGAGAAGTGAGTAAGAATAGTGCTTCTAATTATCTGATGACCTACCTGCTTTCCTATTTTCTGATGCTGTTTATCATGACTTATGGACAATCCGTGACCAGGAGCGTGATCGAAGAGAAAAGCCAGAGGATAACCGAAACAATAATCTCAACAATCAAACCAGGAGAATTAATGCTGGGTAAGCTGATTGGGATCAGTTTCACGGGGGTAACGCAATTAGCTGTATTTGGAGCTTTCCTCTTTGCCGTAGCACATTATGGAGCGTCATTACTAACTAAGGCAGGTTTACCTCATAATCAATTTATGAGCATCATGGAGAATTTGCAGTTATCAATTCCTGTGCTCCTTTTTTTTCTGTTTTTCTTCCTGATGGGTTATGCGATCTTTGCCATACTATTTGCCGCAGTGGGAGCGATGGTGAATACCGAAGAAGAAGGACAGCAATTCCTGATGCCGATCATCATGTTGAATATAGTAGGATTTTTTATCATGATATCAGTTGCCAAAAATCCTGACACACCAGCAGCCTTCTGGGCGTCGCTTTTTCCATTCTTCACACCGGTGGTGATGTTTTGCCGGATAGCTGTAAGCGATCCCGTGATGCCTTCAGGTGCATATCTATCGATGGTTATCCTGGCTGCGAGTATATTTTTTCTATTCAAACTTGTCTCACGCATATATCGGGTGGGGATATTAATGTATGGTAAAAAGCCTTCTTTGAAGGAAGCTTTTAAGTGGCTCAGGTATAAATAAATTATGGGGGTTCTCACTAAGATCTGGGAAAAAACAAAGCTCTGGGGAAAATTATGATAGTGGTTTTAATGCTTTTTTCGGTTGTAATGCTAATGACAGCATTATCTGTAAGAAAAATAAATCTAAAAGGTAAAAACAAGACCAGATTTGCAGTGATGACAGATATGCATTATTTTCCGGCTTCTCTGATAAATCAACATAGCCTTTCATTCCATGATTATCTTAAGCAGGATGCCAAACTGACTTTGGAAAGTGGAGCTGTGATCAAATCGGCAATAAAGCAGATGATACGTTCAGACATTGAATTTGTGATATTGGCCGGTGATGTATCAAATGAAGGGGAGAAGCTTTCCCATGAAGGACTGGCAGAATTCCTGAAGATTTTTAAAGTCAATAATATCAAAGTGTATATCACTCCTGGCAATCATGATATAAATAACCCCGTGGCCTATAATTTTCTTAGAGACATCCCGGAACGAATTGACACTGTCACACCAGAGGAATTTGAGTCTATATATTACGAATGTGGATTCAAGCAGGCATTTTCGCGAGATGAGAAGACTCTTTCCTATTGTGCGGAGATCAAGCCCGGATTGAAGATAATCACTCTGGATGCTAATCAATATAGATTTCACAAGAGAAACTCCATACCAGATGGTGTGCTTCCGGAAGAAACTCTGCAGTGGGCAGAAGGATTGATCAAAGAAGCAGTAGAGAATGGTGAGAGAATGATAGGTGTGATGCATCACGGACTAGTGGAGCATTTTCTAAATCAGGGCAAAACCTTTGGTGCATTTTTGGTGAAGGACTATCAGAAGATGGGGAAGAGGCTTGCACGAGCAGGGCTGGATTTTGTATTTACAGGGCATCTTCATGCCCAGGATGTGAGTAGTGCCGGGTTTGATGATTGCACTATTTATGATATAGAAACTGCTGCCCTCACCTCAGTACCATTTGCCTGGAGATTATTGAATCTTAAGCCTGATGAGCTGGATATTGAAACAGTCTATATTGATGATATAGACTTTGATTATGGATCAGATTTGCCATTTAGAACCTGGGCAAGTGAGAAGGTCTGGAAAGGTTTACTGGAGCTGGAATCCTTTTTCCTGCGCAGCCATAATGGATTGACTGAGGAGCAGACGAAGGTAGTGGCACCGTATTATGCCCGGGCATTTATGGCTCATTTTAAGGGGAATGAGAAACCTGATGCAGAAGATATTGAGTTTTATGAAAAGCACAGATCAGATCCTAAAAGTCCTTTTCAGAAAGTAGCCCGGATATTTTCCGCTCTCTGGACGGACTCACCGGAGAGTGACCTGGATTTATCGATACCCTTACGGCCTTTGAAGAAACAGGATTAGAATACTTAGATATTATTGTTCATAATAGCCAATATCTGGTGCTGAGCCTATATATTGCGCAGGAGAATATTCAAAGATCACATCATCCCCACTGGAATATTTCTGCCAGCCTTGATCAATCAAACGATAATCATGAACATCTGAGATTTTTTCAGGCTCTATAATACTATTCCATTGAGTTTTCATTCTTGTGTGGTCATTAACAATCGAGTGAGTTTGAGAAATTACTGAATTAAAAGCATAAAAGGTAGTATTTTGACTGGGATTGATGAGATTAAATTCTGCAACAGAATTATCCATGAAAATGGAATTTATCAGGATCAGAATAATATTACTGCCTAATTGGCAAATGCTGTCATCCTCAGATTGATTACCGGTAAAATTGCAATTAATGAAAGAAGTAACTTTTTTTCCGGTTTTAGAATTCAGATATAAGGCAGGATTTCCGGCATGCCTATTGATCTGGCATCTTTGAAGGTAGAGCTCAGTATTATTACACTCTATGGCAAGATCACTATTATCCGTAAAACGGGTATTAGTAAATGATGCCTTCTTCAGGCTGTTTATGGAAACCAGAGGTTTTTGAGTATTACTGTTATTGGTGAAATTGGAATTCATTACTGTGAGAGCATGTTTCTGACGGATCAGAAGATTGAATTCCTGGTTATCTATAAATGCACAATTATCAATTATTGTATCTACCCGATAGAGATTAAGGTCAAAAAATTCATTATTAGCTATGGTGGTATTATAAAGCCGCAGCCAGGAATTTTCCAGTCGCAGACCTGAATTATTATTTTTGAAAATACAATTCCTGAATTCAATATCACTGTATTTAATATAGATAAAATCTTCTTCAAGGAAATTATTCTCCGTAAACTGGCAATTATTGAATAGCAGTGAACAATCCCCATCTACTACAAATAATTTCTGGTTATGGGGCTCTGTTTTGCCTTTGCCTGCACCCGCATCTGCATTGATCCGGGGAAAATTACACCAGGAGAAGCTACTCAGATCTTCTTTATTTCCACCAGCGAGAAATTTGAAACCCTGCCAGTATTCAAGACTGGTTCCGCGATTTGATTCACCAAAATTAAGGTCATTATCATAATCAACAGCGAATGTGACAGGTTGCTCAAAGGTTCCATTAGCCTTGATCATGCCCCCGGGCTCAACGGTGATGGTAAAATTACCAGTGATGATTACTTGTGTACCCGGCATTATCTTGAGTATTTCTCCGTTTCTGATATAGAAATTGTGGTCCAGATGATGAATTTCCGATTCCCAGATAATGTAATCTGCATCATCGGTAATCTGCGATTCGTCCTCGGGAAGAGGTTCCTTCTTAAGCAGTTTCTCTTCTCCAATCAGTTCATGTTTTCCAGGAGAAATCTCGGAATTGCCTTCCACCTTTGCACCACCATCAGCCATCACAAGAATAACGCTCAACATAAACAGGATTGTGATAATGTATTTCATTATACCTCCAGAAATTAAAGACTGCGAACTATCGGGTATATGAATGTATCAGATTGTCAAGGTAATTTTGTGAAGATTATACCACATTTCAAGGGGCAGACCTGTGTGTCTGCCCTGAAAAGGTATTTCAGGGAGCAGATAAGATTATAGCTTAAGTTGAAGAGGGCAGACACATGGGTCTGCCCCTACAAGATTAAAGAAAGTCTTATTGAAAGGTAAATTAGATAAATTACTTTACATAAATGAGGATACTTGTGTATTACACACGAAGAAAAATTATCATAGGAGAAATTTAGTGCAGGAATATTATAATGAGAAATTTACTGAAGAAAATCGACCCCAGATAAGGGATAATATATTTACCTGTTGCAGCTTTACCGGGCTCAATATTACAGAATCAGATTTCAGCAGGGCAGAATTTGATGAATGTGAATTTAAAAATTGTAATCTGGCTTTGATCAAATTTACCGGAGCTAAATTACAGCAGGTGAAATTCTTATCTACCAAACTGCTGGGGATAAGTTTCATTGATTGTGATAAGCTGATAATTGAGATGGGATTTAAGGAGTGTCTGATCAAGGAATGTAATTTTTCAGGATTAGAAATACCTGGAACAGCATTTAACCTCTCTGAAATCTCCAATAGTGATTTTATCAGTTGTAAACTTCTCAAAGCAAAGTTTAAAGGAGTGAAATTTGAAGATGTTAACTTTCACAGCAGTGATCTGTCAGGATCAGATTTTAGAGAAGCAACCGGCTATCAGATCGATCCCAGAAGTAATATAATAACAAAAGCCAGGTTTGATCTGCCAGAGGCAATATCCTTTTTGAGCTACCTGGGAATTCTGCTTGATAGCTGAAATAAAGTAATAACGTAAAAAATAAGCTTGACTGAAAAAATGAATATGAACAACATTCATTCATACTAGAATCGGAGGATTTATGATCAAATATGTTCCTGAATATATTTTTGAAAAATATGAAACAGGGGTCTATCAGGATCGGTTCCAGGGTTATGCTTTATTTTTTGATATCAAGGATTTTACCCGCATCACAGAAGCCTTGACCAGAAAGGGACAAAAGGGTGCAGAAGTAATAAACAAGATACTGGAAGATGCCTTTTCACCAGTTATCACGGCAGTAGAAGCTCAGGGTGGATTTGTGACCGGATTTGCTGGTGATGCTTTCATGGCAGTATTTGATGGGGTCACTGGCGAAAGAATATTATCTGTATATCAGGTGATCAAGGACAGCCTGGCAAGTGCACCAATAATCAAGGAAGTAGCAGCTGATTTCAGAATAGATGCCAGATTAAGTGTCAGCTTTGGTGAGCTCCAGTGGATAATATTAAATAATGAATATCAGAATGAATATTTCTTTTATGGCAGTGCAATAGAAGAGTGTAATTCCTTTGCAGATCTGAAACAGGACGTGATCTTCTCTGAGGGTGCAGTTCAGGATATTGGGGCAGAATATTTTACTAAGATCAATAACGTAAATGTACCCATTGATCAGAAATTTAAGACATTATCTCCTGAGAAAAGAAAATATAAATATTCCAAGAAGACAGTTAACTCATTTTTAAATAAATTTCTCCATAATTACCGGGCAGAAAATGAAATCCGTGATATATCTAATGCCTTTATTTATCTTGATAAGATAAAATTTGAACATCTTAATGAGGTTATTGGACAAATTGAGATGCTGGCAGGACGATATAATGCATTTTTTAATAAACTTGATTATTCTGATAAAGGGCTTTTAGGTATATTGATATTTGGTGCACCTCGTAAATATGAAAAAACTCTTGATAGAATGATGTTCTTTGTTAATGAGTTAATGTGCATCTCACCAGATATTAAGCTGGGAATATCCAGTGGCAGGGTATATGCAGGTTACACAGGAACTCCTGACTGTCAGGAATATACAATCCTGGGGTATCCTCCCAATCTGGCATCGCGATTAATGATGAAGGCAGAACTGGGTGAGACTCTGATTGATATTTTTTCTTTTGAACAATTATTGAACAGATACAATTTCAGTGATCTGGGTAGAATCAAAATGAAAGGATTTGCCAGTGATCTGCCTGTATATAGATATGATGGAGAAAAACATCATCTGGAAGACTCCGGCACCAGTAAATTCTGTGGCAGAAGAGATGAGCTAACCCATATTTTGAATTGCATAAAAGATATAGAGTGTAAGTATCTCAAAGATCAAGAAGGTTTTAAAATCCTCTATATCCACGGAGAACCGGGAATGGGTAAAAGCAGACTTGTGAAAGAAGTGTGCAGCAGCCTGAATGAAGATGAAGCAGAATGGTGTTATTTGTTATGTGATGGCATATTAAGGCAGCCCTATGCTCCAATAATAAAATTTCTAAAAGAATATTTTCAATTCAATCCTAAATTGTCACTGGAAGATAATAAAAACAGGTTTAATGATATATGGCATGAGTTGTCTGGTGAAGATATTGAAATGATCAGAATAGAATCCATAGTAGGACAACTTCTGGGCTATAGATGGCAGGGCTCGATCTGGGAACTGCTGCCACCGTCAGCACGCCCCCTGCAGGAAAGAAAAGCACTGGTTACCTTATTTATGAAACTTGCTGAAAAAAGGAATGTTATCATCCATCTTGAGGATGGGCAATGGATCGATAGCGAAACTTTAGAATTCCTTCAGGCTCTTAGTCTTGAGGCAAATAGAGGGATCATTATTTTATTCTGTTGTCGAAATTCTGATGACGGGAAAGAAATTGAATATAAATTTGAAAGAGCCTGGAGAGATCATATCAGACTTGATCCCTTGTCTGATGATGAATCTACTGAACTGGTTCTACAATTTCTCGAATTACCGGAATTGCCTGCAAAAACGGCAGCTCTGATTTTAGAAAAAAGTCAGGGGAATCCTTTATTTCTGGAGCAGATCACACTTTATCTAATGGAGCAGGATTATCTGGATAGTAGTGGAAATTTGACAAAAGACGTTGAGATGGTCACTGCTTTTGGGATTTCAGATATTATAGGTGCCAGAATTGATAACCTCACAGAGCAGATCAGGAAACTGGTTTATTTTGCCAGTGTTCTGGGGGTGGAATTTGATATTCCGATATTATCTACCATGATAAGTCATGATCTTGATCAGGAAGCTGATGAAGTGGTTAGTAATTGCATCTGGATAAGATTAAAGGAATTGCATTTCATATTTGCTCAGATATTATTTAGAGATACTGCCTATAATCGACTGCTGGAGGAAAAGAAAAAACAGCTTAACCTACTGGCAGCAGAGAGCTATGAAAAGATCTATAACAAGCAGGAAATGAAACCTTATTATGAAATTGTGGGATTACATTATGAAAGGGCAGAAATACCTAAAGGAGCTTATGCCTATTATGCAGCAGCTTTTTTTGTAGCCTATCGGGATATGAGATTGAAGAAGGCTTTGCAACTTGCCTGGAAATCTCTTAAAATTAAAGAAACGGTGCTGGAAGCTGATGATATTCTGATCGCACAGAGCTATAATTGCCTGGGATTGGTTTACCATGCCATGGGTAAATATCATAAATCACTGAAATATACTTTACAGGCACTGGCATTATTTGAAGAGAAAGATGCCAAATTTGAATTGATAATTGGTCTTTTGAACAATGCCGGTAATGCTTATAGTCTTTTAGGAGAATATGAAAGAGCTTTGGAATATCATGGCAAGTCATTATTGATCAAGTCTATTGAATTAGGTGAAAAACATTTTGATTATGCTATAAGTGTGATGCATCTGGGTAATGTATATTTACATATGGGTAATAATGAGGAAGCATTAACTCATTATGAAAAGTCATTGAAGATATTATTGGAATGTGAGGAGGATTATCCGGGCAAGCTGGTGATGTGTTACGGTAATCTGGGAGCTTTTTATTTACAGAACAATAAGTTCCAGCAGGCACTGGATCATCTCCAGCAGGCTTTGCCAATCCTGGAAGAAAATGATAGTCTTGATATGCCGGTTGCAGCACCTCTACTGCGGCAGATAGGTAATGCCTACAGTGGTTTGGAAATGTATGAACAGGGACTGGAAAATTTATATAAAGCATTGGATATTGAAGAGAGAATTTATGGAAAGAACCATCCTGAAACAGCCACAACTTATGATTACCTGGGAAGATCTTATATTAATACTCCTGAAAAGGAAAAAGCGCTTGAATTTCTTAATAAGGCATTGAAAATCTATCGGGAATATTATGGAGAGGAGCATCCCGCTACTGCACATCTCTATTTCAGTATTGGAGATTGCTTCTTCAAAATGGAAGATATAAAATCTGCCAAAGAAAATTTTGAGCAAAGCTATGCCCTGCTGCATAAAATTGCTCCTGATGGAGAACTAATTAAAGAGGTAGCAACTTATCTTGAAACAATAAAGAAGAAAATAGATGGTAAAAACAATAAATAACCAAAATGAGCACCGGACCAATTTAAAAGAATTAGCAATGCTGGAAAAAATCAGCATTATGCTTACTCAGGAGCGGGATTTCGATAAACTGTTTGGGTACGTATTAGATGCTGCAATTGAATACAGTAATGCAGAAGGCGCAACTATATATATGGTCGATGATGATTCAAAACAATTGAGATTTATAAAAGTTTTTAATTCAGTAATGAATGTATCTTTGAACGCTGATCAGATTGATTGGCCTCCGATACCATTATTTACCGAAGAGGAACCAAATCTGACGAACCTTGCCACTTTGTGCTATCACCACAAGTGCAGTTATAATATTGCAGATGTATATGAGCAGGAGATTTTTGATAATAGCGGAACTTTAAAATATGATAAACTGAACAATTACCGAACCAGGTCAATCGTAGCCATTCCCATGAAAGACCACAAAAATAGCATAATTGGTGTGATCCAGCTGGTTAATGCTCTTGATGATGAAGGAGAAAAAATTGCCTTTGTTGAAGAGGAAATCGGCAATCTGGAAGTATTAGCTTCCTTTTCAGCGATTCTGATGAATAATCAGATGTTGATCAAGGATATTCAGACTTCATTTCATCAGTTCATTTTTTCGATTGCCTGGGCTATTGATAAGAAATCAAAGCATTTCTCAGGACATATTGCCAGAGTTTCTGAACTGGTAGAAATGTTTGCCAGTGAGATCAATAATTATCAAGAGGGTGAATCCAAATTTGCTGATATTGAATTTACTCCGGATGAGCTGGAAGAAATCAATATTGCCGGGTTGATGCATGATCTGGGTAAGATCATCACTCCCATGCACATACTTGATAAAGGTAGTAAACTCCAGAAGATCACAGATAGAATTGAGCTCGTACTGGAGCGGATAGATCATATAAGATCTATTGTGCAATTGGAATCTTATTATGCGGAAGCTGACAGGAAGAAAGAACTGGAAGAAATACAGAAGAAAATTGATCATTATGAAAAATTTCTGGTTCAAACTGATCCTGGTAGAGATTTTATAAGTAATTCAGACCTTGAAACTCTTGAGGAAATATATCAGTTCAAATACTTGATCAATGGTAAAAGCCATTACATTATCAATGACGATGAATATCTTAATCTTAAAATCCGCATAGGAACATTAAATCCTGAAGATATCAGAATAATTCGCGAACACGTGGTGGTTACCGGAGAAATGCTTTCTCAAATCAAATTTCCTGCCTATCTCTCCAATGCACCATTATATGCTAAATTGCATCATGAGAAACTTAATGGTGATGGTTATCCTGAAGGACTTACAGGTGATTGTATACCTCTGCAGGCTCGCATCCTGGCTCTTTCAGATGTATTTGAAGCACTTACGGCCGCTAGACCATATAAAAAGGCTCAGAAACTATCTGAAACATATAAAATTCTTGATAAAATGGTTACTGCTAATGAGATCGATGAAGATTTATATCAGTTTGCAGTTGAACAGGGCATTTTTCATAGATATGCCCAAAAGCATTTAGCAGAAGATCAGATTGATCAGTAAGTGATCTAATTGATTTTAATGAAGCAAAGCCGGTAACTGCTACTGCTATCTGATTCTGGAAGGGGCAGGAACATTAAACGCTAATCAAAGCGTTTCACAGGACGATGACAATAGGGTTGTCCTCCCTTTTTCT
>JAVCDJ010000059.1 GCA_030765845.1 Candidatus Stygibacter australis | reverse complement strand
GTCCTTTATTTTCTCACTCTATTTGCCTGCGTCTTGAATTTGATCGCGCTTTCGGCTATACTCTACCGCCTTTTCACTTATGGCATCACACCCAATAAACTGGCAGTAACCGGAATGAATCTGATAGTATTCGCCAACCTGATCACGATCGGTATCAATCTATTCCAAATCCAGATATCAAAACGAGATCCGCTATCTATCTCTCGCAACATCACCAGATTTCTACCTCTCTATGGGGTATGGACATTTATAGTAGTGATTGTCTTTCCCATAATTTTTTAAATAGATCACTATCTGCCATCACCCCATTTTATAGGTACTATACGACCGATAAGCCCTATATCTCCCACAACAACTTAGCACGTAGTGACATTATATTGTTAGATAGTGCTAATTTGCTCAGGCATTAAGCAGTCTATGGGGTTGTTGAAAAGCTGTAAGATGCTTATACAATGGCTTGTTTGGTGCTGTGGGACAAATTTGCCTATATATTACATAATTTGTTCATCTTAACAAAATATGTTTCATGAAGATAAGTATGTAACTTCAAAATTTCTACTTAATAGCAGGCGAGAAGGAAGAAGCCACGGATTACACGGATATTCACGGATAAGGGGTGTGTATTTGTGGGAACTACGAGCACCAGCTCGTAGCTTTTAAATTTCTACGAGCTGGTGCTCGTAGTTCCAGGGATAAAAAAAAGCCGGTAGGTACCGGCTTTTTTATTTATTGAAATATTATTATAACATTATTTAACTGAACTGATGGTGATGGCAGATGCAGGGCGATCATTAGCTTCGCATCTTGGTGAAGTTACAGTAATTTCAGCATTTTTGGCATTGGTGATTTTATCCTGATCAGCATTTGGGTTTTTGGATGCACGGAAGCCATCATAATTATAGGTATATACATCATCAGTGCCCATATTAATATTAAAGAAAGTGAACTCATCTTCCCAGTCATCCACAACCTTGAGATCCCATTCCATATCAGAAGTACAGGTCCAGGTATAAAATTCTCCAGGATCAATATAGAACATGAGATCATTTGTTCCCCAGGTGGTTTCGGTGGAAGGAGAAAGATATACTTCCTCGATCACAAATGATGTGGAAGTATTATTTATCCTGAAACAGCCGGCATCTGGATAAATATCCAGTCTGGAATAATCATCTTCAACGACAGTGATATTAATTTCTCCAGCAAAAAGAGTATAACCATTATACTCAATAAATTTATTAACAGCAAGACCGGGAGGGTCATAGAATTTAGTGAGATCACTCCAGGCAGGGATAATTTCTGGAAGTCCGAAATCTATACTTACCCACATTTCATCACTTTGACTATAGCTTTCAATATCCAGGCATCCATATTCATTATCGATCTGAACAAAGGCAGTGGTAGCGATGCTGAGATCAGCATAAATGGAAGAGATCACATCAACTTCTTCAGAATTGATCACGTGTCTGTAATCAATAATAGCTCTGCCACCATTAACATTAAGTCCAGCTGTTCCGTCTTCAACAGTAACAATTTTGGAACCATTGGCAGGAATAGTGTCCTGTAGATATGAACTGCTGCCAGAATTGTAAATATACACTTTGGCAGGGTTATTAGAAAGGTTTGATATCTGGATATCAGCTGTATCCTTATCATTATCTTCATCATCAGTTTCACAGGCAAAGAAAAACATTGCCAAAAGGGCAATCAGTATAAGTTTAAGTATATTTTTCATTGATCCTCCGTATTTTTACTTTAATTAATGCAATATCCCATTGAGGTTAAAATGTGTCAAATTATTTGAGAAATATGATTTCATCTAGGTGGATGGCAAAGTTATGGGTGATTGACGGATTATTGATATAATTATCATATTTGACAAATAATTTATGGACAATATCTGGAAGATATTAAGTTTTGATTTTTCACTAAAAAAAACGTGATAGAAGGCATTATGGATAAAAGAGATATGCTGATAGAACTGGGAGTAGAGGAAATCCCTGCGGGTTATATAGAGCCTGCGATGGAGAAGTTTTGCTCCAGTATAGAAGCCAGTTTAAAGAAAGCTGGGCTGGGATATAATAAAGTAGAAAGATATAGTACGCCTCGTAGGCTGGCATTGTGCATTCGCGATCTGGAGAGTGAACAGCAGGATAAAGTGATAGAGCGAGTGGGACCAGCAGTGAAAATAGCATTTGACAGTGAAGGAAATCTAACAAAGGCAGCATTGGGATTTGTGAGAGGTGCGGGAGCGAATGAACAGGATATATTTCAGGTATCCAGTCCCAAAGGTGATAAAATAGCTGTACGCATAGAGAAAAAGGGACAGACTACCGAGGAGCTTTTACCATCAGTTATTACTGAAGCAGTGGAGAGTATAACATTTCCCAAAACCATGCGTTGGGGCAGTAGCAGGATGTGGTTTGCCAGACCAGTAAGATGGCTGATAAGTATTTATGGTGATAAATTAATAGAAATAAATATCAATGGGATAGACTCAGGCAGGATAAGTTATGGAAACAGAAATAAAAAACTGGTGAATCCGGTAGAAATCTCCGCTAGTGATGATTATCTGGCAAAGCTGAGAAAAGTGGATGTGATAGCTGATCGCGATGAGCGCAGATCATTGATAGCAGAGCAGATGGCAGCAATCGAGAAGAAGAACTGTCTGGAAGTTATCAAAGATGACAGATTGCTGGAAGAAGTAACAAATCTGGTGGAATATCCCACAGCAACGCTGGGAAGTTTTGCAGAGAAATATTTGAGATTGCCTGAAAAAATAATAATATCTACCCTGAGTCAAAACCAGAAATGTTTTGCTTTGCGCGGGTCAGATGGCAAATTAGCTAACCGGTTTATATTTACAAATAATTCAGATAAAAATAGTGAATCCTTAATCCGGCGCGGAAATGAGAAGGTGATAAGTGCCAGACTTGCAGATGCAGAATTTTACTATGAGGAAGATACCAAAGAAAAGCTGGAATTCTATGTGGATAAGCTTACAGAGGTATTATTTCAGAAGGATTTAGGGAATCTTTTGGAAAAGACAAAGCGGATTGCAGCTTTAAGTGAATATATATGTGAAGAGCTGCAAATAGATAAGGGAAGGAAATCAGATGTACTGCGAACTGCCCTTTTATGCAAGGCAGACTTAGTGACGCAAATGCTGGGTGAGAAGGAATTTACTAAATTACAAGGTTACATCGGGATGAAATACGCTATCAAGAGTGGAGAAAACCAGCAAGTGGCTGCCGGAATATATGAACATTATCAACCAAAGGGTCAAAATGATGGATTTCCTGAGACAGAAACGGGAACTATTGTGGCAATAGCAGATAAACTTGATACTGTTTGCGGGATAATGGGAGTGGACATGCTTCCCACGGGTTCCAATGATCCCTTTGCCTTGCGAAGAGCAGCTAATGGGATAGTTAGCATTCTGGCAGATAAGGGAATAGAGCTTAATCTGGAGAAGGCGATAGATAAGAGCTTTGAACTACTGGCAGACAAGCTGAAAGAGCCAGATCATAATCTAATAATAGTTCAGGACTTTTTTAACCAGAGAGTAAACTGGTTATTGAAACAGAATGGAATTGGCTATGATGTGATCGAAAGTGTGATGCATGTGGGCAGGGAAAATATTCCTGATCTCTTAGTCAGGGCAAAGGAAGTGGAAAGTTTTCGGCAAAGAGATGATTTCATCAGGCTGGTATTGGGATTTAAACGAGTATCAAATATCATTGGTGAACAATCAGATTTTGGTAAGGTAAAGGAAGAACTCTTTGCAGACACAGCGGAGAAACAATTATTTAAGGAATACCTGATACTGGCAGAAGAATTATCTGAGTTAGCCGGAAATTATGATAAAATGATGGAGAAATTGGTACATTTTAGTGAATACATTAACAGATTTTTTGACGAAGTGCTGGTAAATGTGGAAGATCAGGGAGTCAGGAAGAACAGATATAATCTATTGAGCAAGATCCGAGAGGAATTTTTACGGGTAGCAGATCTGGCTTTGATCGTAGTAGAAGAAAAATAGAAAAATAAATAGAGGACAATTATGGAGATATTGAAAGAGTTTAGAGAAAAGGCTAAAGCAATCGGTGGGAGAGTGATCTTGCCGGAATCGCATGATGTGCGGATTTTGAAAGCTGCGCAAGAGATCACTAAACAAGGATTGGCGGAAATAGTCTTAGTTGGTAAACCTGATGAGATCAGGACTTATGCCAAGCTGGAAGGTTTGGATGTGAGTGGCATTGAAATTGTGGATCCTGGCTCATATCATGAAATAGAAGCCTTTGCAGATTATTATTATGCCAAGCGGAAGAAAAAGGGAATCAGCTACGATGAAGCGTTGATGACAGTTACTAAACCCTTATATTTTGGCGCCATGATGGTGAAATTTGGTAAAGTAGACGGCATGGTGGCAGGAGCAGCAAATACAACCGGCAGTGTGATCAAGGCAGGTTTACGGGTTGTGGGAATAACCCCGGGTTTAAATACTGTATCCAGTGCATTGATCATGGTTGTGCCGGATTTTCAGGGGAAAGAGTCAATCTTTTTGTTTTCAGATTGTGCAGTGGTACCAGTACCTACAGCAGAGCAATTGGCAGATATTGCGATCGAAACTGCTCATACCGGGCGACAATTGCTGGGAATGGATCCTAAAGTGACTTTATTGAGTTTTTCCACTTTAGGCAGTGCTGAGCATGAAAGGGTAAACAAAGTTCGCAGAGCCAAGAAGCTTCTTGAAGATCGCAACGTAGATTTTGATTTTGATGGTGAATTGCAGCTTGATGCAGCTATCGTGCCTATGGTAGCTGAGCGAAAAGCACCTGACAGCCCTGTTGCCGGAAGATCAAATATCTTGATTTTCCCGGAAATACAAAGTGGCAATATCGGCTGTAAATTAGTTGAGCATTTTGCCAAAGCACAAATGATAGGACCCATAATCCAGGGACTTGCAGCCCCAATCTGTGACCTTTCGCGAGGTTGCGAATGGGAAGATGTGGTTAATACCACAGCATTAGTAATTCTTTTAGCCCAAAATCAAGGAGAAGAGAAATGAAAAAAAGATTATCTCATCGCGCAAGGTGTATGCAGCCATCTCCAACTTTAAAAGTATCTGCATTAGCTAAAAAGATGATAAAGGATGGAATTGAAGTAATTAATTTTGGAGTAGGTGAACCTGATTTTAATACTCCAGAATATATTAAAATAGCAGCAAAGCAGGCAATAGATGATAATTATACCAGATATACGCCCAGTGCAGGAATAATAGAATTAAAAGAAGCAATTATCAGGAAATTCAAGCGTGATAATGGCTTGGAATATGAACCCAAAAATATTCTGGTGAGCCCTGGAGCAAAAGCTTCTCTGATCAATGTACTAATGACAATCTGTGACCCCCGGGATGAAGTCATCATCCCGACACCAAGCTGGGTCAGCTATGAAAGCCAGGTATGGTTATGTGATGCACATCCGGAAATACTGGAAGCCAGTATGGCAAATAATTTTAAAATAACTGCTGAGCAGCTTTCAGCACGGATCAAGAAATTAAGCAATCCAAAGGTATTGATCCTTAATAGTCCCAATAATCCAACAGGAATGGTTTATACCCGCTCAGAACTCGAGGCAATTGGTGAAGTATGTCTGGAAAATGAGATACTCATACTCTCAGATGAAATCTACGAAAAGCTGATCTATGATGGTACTGAGCACGTCTCAATAGCCTCATTATCACCTGAATTAAAGAAAAATACTGTGGTAGTGAATGGAGTATCCAAAGCATATGCCATGACCGGCTGGCGGCTGGGATATATGGCGGGACCAGAGGAGATAGTTAGTAAAGCGAGTGAGATTCAAAGCCATACAACATCTTGCGTAAATTCTATAACCCAGCGAGCCTGTGTGACTGCTTTAGATGAAGATGATGGAAGTGTGGAATATATGCGGAAGGAATTTTCCCAACGACGAGATTATATGTTTAAGGGATTAAATGAAATTCCCGAAGTGCATTGCATGAAACCACAAGGGGCATTTTATATAATGGCAGATGTGAGCTGGTATCTGAAAAAAAATCAGCGAGGTATCAATACCAGTGAAGAACTATGCAGTTATCTTTTGAGTACGTATCATCTGGCATTAGTTGCAGGTAGTGCTTTTCAGGCTGAAGGCTTTGTGCGATTTTCCTATGCCAATAGTGTAGATAATATTCGTCGTGGAATTGAGTGGTTTGGTGAAGGTCTACGTTCACTGATAAGTCAGGACTAATGAAAGTATTTCGGGAAGAAATAGAGCGAAGAAAGGCAGAACGACGCAGTAAGCGAGCATCAACCTGGGGTGGTTTATTATTCAAGCTGGCGATTTTTATCCTTCTAATATTATTAATTCGTTTTATAATCAGTCCAAATGGCAGAAATTTTGGTGAGTACTGGCGAAATACAATTCAAACCGAGAGTCAAGAACAACAAAAAGAATAAAGATAGTGTAAAGATGATTAAGACAGGCAAAAAAATTAAATTGACATTATACTTTACAAAGTTTTTTTGTGTAATGAATGAAATCCAATAACTAAGGGGGATTTTGATGAAGAAGAAGATATTGTTTATATTTATATTCACTGTTTTCATCGGTCTGATGTTAAATGCGGGAACTACAGGACAATTAGCAGGAAAGGTGCGAGACGAACAAGGTAGACCAGCACCGGCAAATATTATTCTGGAGGGTACGCAGATTGGCGCAGCAGCAAAAGACAACGGTCAATATATAATCATAAACATACCTCCCGGGACTTATAATGTAAAATGCCTTTCAATGGGTTTTGGTACTCAATTGGTTGAAGGAGTTAAGATCGGAATCGATGAGACAACGACCTTGAATTTCACATTGAGCAAAGATGCATTAGCTCTGGAAGGTGTAACGATTATTGAAGCAAAGAATCAGGGAGTGAAAAGAGATCGCTCTGGTTCTTCATCAACAGTAACTTCGGATACAATCGAAGAAATAGCTGCAGAGAGTATTGAAGATATCGTAGCGATCCAGGCAGGTGCTGTAAATACCGGTGGAGAGCTTCACGTTCGTGGTGGTAGAGCGAATGAGGTAGTTTATACTGTAGATGGGATGAGCGTCTCAGATCCAGTTGATGGAGGTTCTGCCTTGACTTTAGATCAGGATGCAATTGCAGATATGAGCGTGATGACTGGTGGATTTACCGCTGAATACGGTAATGCTCAGTCTGGAATTGTAAATATCGTAACCAAGAGTGGTGGAGAGAATTACAGTGGTAAGCTGGAAATTAATACTGATCATTTATTAGGTTTGAAAGAATTAACTTTTGATCTGTTGTCTGAAAAACTGAATTTTGACAATCCTTCTAATGAAGATGAATTAAAATTTGCCCTTGGTGGACCTGTACTAGGTGACCTGGGACCCAACCTTCGAAACGATTTAACCTTTTTCTTAAACGGTGCAATTAAATTTACTGATGGTAGATACAGAGATTATTATTCCACTGACCCTAACGATGATATACCAAACCTTAGTGGTGAATGGTCCAGTTATAATCCATACCATGATGAAAACTGGTTAATGGATTTTGATGATATTGTTTTAGATGAGCGAAATTATAATTACTATAATGCAAATTTAAAGGTTAAATACCAGTTAAATCCTCGTCAGAATATTACTTTTGCCATGCGTGGGGATACCAGCAACAGTACTCCATACAGTCATGCCTGGAGATATGCACTTGAGCATTATCTGGAGTATGAACAGTTGCAGAACCAGTATATTGTCACCTATGATCACATGTTCAATTCACAAATGAATTTAAAAATAAAGGGATCATATTACCAAAAGAGCTATACTCTTCAGCCTAAGGATATTGATAGAGATGATTATTATACAATGATGGATAGTTCAGAATGGGATATTTATTATATGGATTCCAATGGTCGTAATACCAGCGGAATATATTTTCTGGATGAGAACGGTAATGGTGTAATAGGAGAAGGAGAAGTATATAACTGGCAGTACTTTAGTGATGGTAATGAATACCCGGTAGGCTCATTTGTAACTCCTGGAGCCATTTATGGAACTTATCAGGATGATTCCAGTGAGCAAATGACTTTAAGAACTGATTTTGAGTATCAGGTTAATACAATTCATGGTTTTAAATCAGGTTTTGAATTGATCAAACATCATATTGAAAAAGACAGGTTGTATAATCCCTGGATAATAGACCCATATCGCTATGATGAATATCTGGCAAGTCGTATTGCAATAGAGCATTATGATGCTGGTGACAGTTTGGATACAAATGGTGATGGGATAATGGATCTGGAATTATCAGAAGATACTGATTTTTATTCACAACAGGATAATTTTGATGCAATAGTTGCTGCATCGGGAACTACTGATGGTTACAGGGCAGATCCCTGGCAGGCAGCTTATTATCTTCAGGACAAGATGGAATGGGAAGGTATGATAGTAAATGCCGGAGTCCGGTTAGATTTCTGGTATCTGGGTGAAAGCTATGAGATATTAAAGGAAGATGGATCATATCGCGAACGTGACTTTGACAATGATGAGAAATTCCAGATGATGGTTTCTCCACGTCTTGGCGTATCTCACCCAATTGTTGAGGGTTCAGTGCTGCATTTTGCTTATAATTATCAAAATCAATTACCTCAGATGCAGTATATATTTACTACAGTGGATTCCACTGATGCCTATACAAGTGATTCCAATGTAGTAGTTGGTAATCCTTCACTGGAACCACAGATCACAGTAACATACGAGGTGGGATTACAACAGCAGTTGACAGAAGATATAATGATGGATTTAACAGCTTATTACAAAAATATATATAATTATGTAAGTACACGTAAAGTAGAAAAGGAAGGCGATGAGACAGTTTACTGGTACGAATATTATTCAGAGGATTACGGCTCTGCAAAAGGGATTGATCTTAATTTGAGCAAGCAATTATCTAATTTCATTTCGGGATCAGCTTCGTACTCATTATCATGGGCAAATGGAAACAATTCCAGTACTGTAGTTCAGGATGAGACTACTAATCTTCGCGAATTTCCACTGGATTGGGATACACGACACAATTTCAATTTCAATATGGGATTCAGGATTCAAAATGATGAGGAATTCTATCTGCCTTTTATTAATGTACGTGTACCATTTGATGATTTCTCAATGAATTTCCTCTATAATATTGCTTCCGGATCACCATATACAGGCGTAAATGATGAAGATACTTCTGATGATATCAATAGTTCAAATAAGCCTTATACATCAAATGCAAATTTGACAATTTACAAGAAATTTTCTTTTAGTAAAAAATCATCAGTCAAGTTTTACCTAACGATCAGTAACCTGTTCGATAAGATTAATTATTATGGTGTATTTCCAAGAACTGGCAGACCGAATGATGACGGATTATATGAACCAAATCCTAATGGTGATGGTTATATAGATGATAATGGTGACTATGTTTCAGAAGAGACATATCTAATTCATCAGATGGGCATAGATGACCCGTCAAGAGCCAGCGAAGGCAGAACATATAGTATTGGTTTCACCTTTAACTGGTAAAAAAAGAGAATAATATTTAGGAGGATATAATGAAGAAAAGGTTTTTGAATCTCTTCATGATGGTAACAATCTTAACATTACTTTTCGGAGTGAGTCTTTATGCCCAGGATGTAGAGAATAATGCAACAGGAATAACAGAAACTACATCAGCAGCAAATGAGGAGATGATGTTTGATGAATCTCCCCAGGTAGGTGGATTTGAAGCATTTGCCAGAAGTCTGGTTGGAAGCGGATTTGTAGATCTGTTCCTTGATGGTGGATTCGCCATGTGGCCGATTCTGGTTCTTCTTATATGGGCAATAGCAGTTATAATATATAAGATTATTGCCTTATCATATGCCAGAATCAATATTAATGCCTTATTTGATAAAATTATACCTTTACTTAAGGAAAAAAAGTACCAGGATGCAGCAAATGTGTGCGCTAAAACCAAGGGACCAGTAGCAGCTATAATCCATGCAGGTCTATTGAAAGCAGATCGCGGAGTGGATGCTGTTGAAAAGGCTATGGAAAGCGCAGGAACCATCGAGATGGCATTTCTGGAAAAGGGTTTTGTACCAATGTCCACAGTTATTAATCTGGCACCGATGCTGGGATTCTTTGGAACTCTTGTGGGCATGATCCAGGCATTTGATGCTATTGCCAAAGCTGGTGAAGTGGATCCTACTATTGTGGCAAGTGGTATTAATGTAGCTTTGATTACTTCTGCTGCCGGATTGGCAGTGGCAATCCCTGTACAGTTTTTTAATAATCTACTTCTTGGTAATGTAGATGGTATAGTTCTTGATATGCAGAGAGGTTCAGAGAAGGTTGTGGAAACCCTGATTGAGAATTAACAGGGGGTGCAAAGATGAAATTAGGCAGGAAAAGAAAGAATCTGGGTGGTATTCCGACAACATCTACGTCTGATATATCATTCCTGCTTCTGGTTTTCTTCTTATCAACCACTACCTTTGATATCAAAAAGGGATTAGGTCTGGTGTTACCTCCAGCGAGCGATCCGACCCAGCAAAAGGCAAAGATCAAAGATGAAAATCTCACCAAGGTCTGGATCAATAAAGACGGACTGGTAGCTGTAAACGAAGAAGAAGTCCCTCTGGAAGACCTTGAGAAAGTAATTCGGAATAAAGTAAAGGGTAACCCTGATATGGTTATCTCTTTAAAAACTGATAGAAAAAGCAATTATGATTACATGGTAAGGGTTCTTGACCTTTTACAGGCAGCGGGAGCAGAAAAAATCTCGTTATCCACTAACTAGGAAGGTATTATGGCAAAAGTTAGACGTAATGCAAAACCTGAGACACAGATACCTACAACATCCATGGGAGATATCTCATTTCTCTTGCTGTTATTTTTTATGGTAAGTACGGTATTTGTAAAAGAGAAAGGTTTAGATGTGATCCTGCCAAAAGCAAAAGAAATCCAAAAGATTCCTCGCAAACATGCTACTACTATCTATGTGAACCGCACGGGAACTATTACGATTGATGATTATGCTGTGGAAATTCCCCAGGTGAGTGTGATAATGCAGCAGAAACTGGCAGAAGATATCAATACCATAACCTGTTTCCGGACAGATAAAGATACAAACTACGGTATCATGTCAGATATATTAAATCAACTCAAGGATGCGAATGCTCTGCGGGTACAATTTGAAGCTAAACTGAAGAGGTAACGGATATGGAAAGAAAATATCAGGATTGGAAAGACGTAGCCAACAGCTACTATGACAAAGCTTTCAGTTTAGCTATATTATTAATTTTATTTGCCTTTCTGGTATCACCAAATATTGAAATCAAAGCATATAAAGCAGAGGTGAAAACTACTGAAGCTATTGAGATCCCACCAGAGATCAAAGAGAAGATCAAACCACCGGAGACACAAATTAAACCACAGATCCAGATCGTGATCGATGATCAATTATCAGATGATGATGATGATGATGAATTGATGGAACTGGATACTATAGATAAGACAACTTTAGATCCGTATGAAGAGATCGCAAAACCTGATGGCTGGAATACTACACCTAAAGAATTCATATATTACGATGAACCCCCCAAAAAGTTGAATGAAGCGCCACTGAGATATCCCAAATTTGCCAAAGAAGCAAATATCCAGGGTACAGTAATATTGGAACTGGAAGTGCTCCGTAGCGGTAAAATTGGGGCAATAGATGTAAAAAAATCAGTTTTACCCGGACCAGGCGGTCTGGATGAAGCTGCTATTGAATATGCACGTCAACTGGAATTTGAACCAGCAAAGACGAATGGTAAAGCCATTGCTGTCTGGGTAACATTTCCCGTGAACTTCTATTTAGAAAATTAAGACAATGGAGGAAAGATATATGAATTTACTGAGAACCAGGATATTTGTAATTTGCCTCATTTTGCTAATAGCTTTTGGCGTATTATATGCCAAAGCCCTGGTAGAACCTGCTTCTGGAAAGAAGCTCGATCTTGTCCGTTACCACAATGTTGGAAATATCTGGTTACGTATCAGTAACTATGGTTTTTTTGGTTCTGGTGGAGACATCACCCCTGAGTGGCCTTCACTCGAGTATCCGGGTGGTAGCGGCATAGATTATCTCTATCGTGGAGCACTATGGTTTGGAGCAAAGAAAATTAGACGAAACGGTTTGGGACAGAAGCTGTATTGGGCAGAAGATCCTGAAGATGAAAATGACGTAATCCCTGAAGGTTCTGATGAATGGACAGAGGATCTGGAACTGGTAATTGATACTTTAGTGACAGTAGGTTTTGATGGAGACCTTGATCTAAAGGAATTTCTACCGGCATATAATCCGCTGGAAACTTCTCCATTGGGGCAGATGTATAATGATTATAACAGTGAAGACGTTGTAGCGACCACTTCAATCAGAAAGCAGCGTCGTGGTGAAGATGATGATGGTGATGGACGGATTGATGAAGATCCCGTTGGCTTTGCTTTCCCATTTAGAGTTGCTGATGAATTACCAATTGCCTTTTCAGGTTACGGAGGAATGTATCTTCACGAATTGAATCCTATAGAGTTTGGACCAGTAATAAATAATGAAGAAATCTGGTTCCCACTGGGTTTTGTTGATCTTTCTCAGGATCCCAGTAATGATGTATTCTGCTTTACAAAAGCACATGATGATGATGGCGATGGCTTACTTGATGAAGATGGATATCCGGTATCAGAGCAGGATTTTATTGCCTATTATTATGACTATAGTCCTTTTGGTACATCTACTGAACGTGACTGGGGAGACAGCAAGGGTTCATCTGATCATTTTCCACTGAAAGTAAGAGTAAGACAGCTTAGTTACCAGTGGAGTTATGAACATATAAAAAATCTGGTTTATGTGGAATTTGATATTACTAATATGAATTTTACCAGTACCTATGAGGATACATTATTTGATTGTGCCATGGGTGTTTATATGGATTCTGATGTGGGACCTCAAGCCTGGGATAATGTGCATTCTGATGATTACAGTTCCTACGTGGCTGGACCTGGATATGAATTTGCCTACACCAAAGATTTTGATGGTGATAATGGTCTTACAACCGGTTTGATCGGTTCAAGAGTTTGTACTCCTGATCCTGATATTCTGGAATTTGCCTGCTGGACATGGGATGTTGGTGATGGCCCTGATGATTCAGATCCTTTAGATATTAATCCTACTACAACAGCAAATGAGAAATACTGGTTATTAACTAATATAAACCCTAATGATGATAAATATACTTCTCTAAGAGATCAGCCCAATGCTCAGGAAGCATCTGGTGGATTGGATACACGTTATTTGTTTGG
Organism: Candidatus Stygibacter australis; assembly: GCA_030765845.1. NCBI lineage: Bacteria > Pseudomonadati > Candidatus Cloacimonadota > Cloacimonadia (SeqCode) > Cloacimonadales (SeqCode) > Candidatus Stygibacter > Candidatus Stygibacter australis. Next base: position 29,848 of record JAVCDJ010000059.1, on the reverse strand, counting down.
ATTTTATGGTGCTCTGCCAGATACTCCTGAATATAATGAGACAGATGATGAAGGAAACTACTACAAACGCTGGAATCTGGCACCTGGTAAAACAATGAAGATTGTTGTGGCAGTATTTCCTGGAGATTCCCGACTTGATCTGATGCAGACATCAATTCATGCCAAGGATACTTATGGACAGGCACAGGATTTGATAACTGTTACTCAACCAGATACATTTATTCATTATATTCCGCCGGAACCACCAGAGATTCCTATGATGTTTGGTGAATTATCAGAGACCGGAAATTCAATTAATGTATATTGGGATAACCGCTCTGAAATTGATAATATAGATACAAAAACAATTAAAATTCAGCAGATTGGCTGGCAGGTAGAAGATACACTCTCAACTCTTAATAGCTATATGACCGTCTGGGAAAATGATCCTCAATTTAGAGAAGATTGTCCTCATGAATTTGCTCCTTATGTTTGGGATGAAGACCTGGAAGCTTATACAGATATAGAAGCAAATCGCAATATTAATGCCTATCTGAATCCCTGGACAGGTTACAGGCTTCGTCATGATTTCCAGGGCTATTCACTCTGGGGAAGATCAGGAAGTGGTTCTCAGGAATACTGGATGCAGAAAGGACGCTGGGATAAGTTTGAAACTGATCAGGATTATGAAGACTATATGGTAAATTATAGTACTGAATTTTTCCTGGATTTTGGTGGAGACCTGGGTATTGATAAAGGACTCCCTGATGCTCATCAAATTACTGAAGCAGATACAAGTTATTATCATTTTAATGAGCTATATGACCTTATTCCTTATACCATAGATGATTTTAATGATGGTATAACTGTTTATGGTGCACCTTTGTATAATTATCAGATGGATGCAGCAACAGCAGCTACTGAGGCAGTAGGCAAATCATTTAATGATCAGGCATTATTATTTAAACATCCTGATGTCAGTGACGATGTATATCTTGAACTCTATGATGACAGGTTAATTCCAATCTCAAATCACCTTGGTCAATCAAATATAGATGATGAAGTAAAAATCGCAAAGCTGCGAAAAGATAGACTTGCCCGTCGTTATTATACTGAAACTATCAATCATCCACCCAAAGGCATTGAATATTACGTGGCAGTATCATCCTGGGATAGAGGTATGCCTTCATTGGATATACCTGTACTGGAATCTGCCAGAGATGCTGATGCAAACATGAAGATATTCTTCCCTGGACCCGCTTCTAATAGTGCTATGGATAATATTTATGTAGTACCGAATCCTTATATAGGTTTCAGCAAGTTTGATGGCAAGTATGATACAGATAATAAAGGTGATAAGAGTCGCAGGTTATGGTTTGTTAATCTTCCAGAAAGATGCACGATCAAGATATGGACTCTGGCAGGAGACCTGGTTGATCAATTGGAGCATAATGGTAACGAGAATTACGAAGATATCCTGACAGTATCCAAAGCTGCTAATGAAGCTCAGGCTGCTGGTGGAATTCATGCCTGGAATCTTTTATCAAGGCATAATCAGATCATTGCCCCAGGTGTTTATCTATTCTCAGTAAAAGACAAAGATTCCGGCGATAAGAAAGTCGGCAAGTTTGTCATAATAAAGTAGGGGGTGAATCATGAAAAAGAAATTATTAATAATCACATTGGTAGTATTATTACCCCTGCTCCTGGCAGCGGATATTTTCCCAAAATCTGCAACTGCGGGAGTTCAATTCCTGAAATTAGGAATTGATGCTCGTGCTATTGGAATGGGAGAGGCCTATACTGCCGTAACTAATGACATCTCATCAGTTTACTGGAATCCTGCAGGACTTGCATTGAGCACACAAAATCAGGTATTCTATTCTCACACCGAATGGGTAGCAGACATTCAGCATGAATATTTTGCCGCTTCCCGTTACTATGATTTTGGTGTTCTGGCATTTAGTATGTCATATTTGCACATGCCAGAAATGGAAGTGACTACTGAGGAGCAATTTGGACCTACTGGCGAAATGTTTAATTGCTATGATCTGGCAGCAGGACTTTCCTATGCTAACCAGTTCACAGATAAGTTTTCTTTTGGTTTTACAGTAAAATATATCAGAGAAGAACTTGATGAATATGTTGCCACTGGTTTATATGATTGGGGCTCTTTTGCCTTTGATCTGGGAACTCTTTATAATACTGGTTGGAATAATATTACTATTGGTATGGCTATGAGGAATTTTGGACCGGACATGGAATTTGACGTCGATGAAGATGGTGATGGTCAATATGACGAGGACGTTTTTGACCTGCTGGATAATGACGGTGATGGCTTAATCGATGAAGATAGAGATGAGATGCCTTTCAAATTACCAATGAATTTTTCTTTAGCTATTGCTGGTGATGTTTTCCGCAATCCGGATGAAAGTTCATATCTGCTTGCTTCTTTGCAGTTAGATAGTTATGTTGACCGCCAGGAAACTTATAATCTTGGAGCTGAATATAAAATCGGGAAATTCTTCCTGAGAAGTGGATATCAGTTTGAATATGATGCTGCCGGTTTCAGTTGTGGAATGGGATTCATCATTCCCACCAGTTCATTCATCATTATGCTCGATTACTCATATTCTGATTTCGGAGATTTGACCGAATCATTTATCGAAACGCCACAGCGTTTCACTATAAAATTGTTATATTAATTTATCTTAGGAGGACAAATGAAGAAAGTATTATTAATCAGTTTACTTATTATTTTTGTAGTAAGCTTATGGGCAGAATTGATGCCGGTGAAAACGGACAAGTTTACACCAGATCGCTCAGTATCTGCACCTGCTCGAAAAACTATTTCACGTGACGTTCCTGAATGGGAATGGTCGGTAACACCACAGGATCTGTTAACTAATTATGCAGATTACTTCCAGTGCTATAACCAGACTCCGATTGCTCTTCAACCAGAAGATCACGGTGGTGGCGTTTATATCATGTATCGTGTGAAAGATCAAGCTGGAAACAGCGAGATCAGTTACAGTTACATTGATAATATGGGAGTAGTTCAAGCTTCTCAGGGTATTGGTAGCCCAGGTTACTATGCTGATGCAGTAGTACATCAGGAAACTGGAGATGTATTCGGAACCTGGCATTATGCTCTTGATGATGGTACTGACACTTATGATTGTATTGCAATCTATGACCTTTATCATATCATTCAGGGACATGGTCTCTGGAAAGATCCAGTGATCACAGTTCTTGATTCTGACGTTCAAGATGATCTTGATCCTACAGTAGATGATGAATTTATCTGGCCCCAATTGGCTATTGGCCCTTCACCAGTAGCAGGCAAGCAGAGAATTTATTGCGTTGCCAGCAACCATCAGACTGCGGATGGCACAGAAGCTAATCCTTCAGAAAATGTAATGATCATGTATGCTGATTTTGATGAATTAGATTTAAGTGCACAAAGTGATCTGGATTGGAACTACAATACAATTCCAGTTCTGGATACCTGGAATTCTGGTGATCCGTACTGGTATCGTCCTTTCAAATCTTTCTGCGTTATAGATAACCAGCTTATCTTTATGGGTTACAGAGTCGCTGGAGATGCTGCTCCTGACCAGCAGGATAAGATGTTCTGCTTTATCAATGATAATTATGGTGAAGGTGATAACTGGCAGGAATATTATGAGGATTGGGTATATGATGTTGAGAATCCTTCCTGGGAATGGAACGGTATTACATGGCATCTATTTGAAGACAACGTTGCCGGATATCCTACAGATCCACCCACATATACATATCCCTCTGTAAATCAAGATATAATCCATACTGGACATTTTAACCTGGTTCCCACTCATGGTAATACAGCTGTTACCTGGGCTGGTGCTATGGGTCTTACTTTTGACAGCGGTTCAGGTCCAGGTTACTACTGGCCACTGAGATTCATGATCTATCCAAAAACTTTCACCTTTGATCTTGTTAATGAAGAATTCACTCAGGCTGATGTTTATCCTCAGGGTGCTAATCCTGCAGATAGTAATCCCGTATTACCATGGGATCTGGATGAAGATGGTGAAATTGATGAATTTACTCCAGATGATGATCCAAGTCTTCCTCATTATCCTCTTTGGGCAGAAGACTGGCCCATTTTCCATTATGATGAAGATAGTGCTTTCCATTATAATGAATATTATTTAACTACTAATGAAGAAAATGGCTGGATGGCTTACATGTGGGTTGATGGAATGATGGCAAAAGCTGCTAATGAAGGATGGGAAGGTTACGAAGACTGGGTAGCAAAACCAGAAATGGCTATATGTGTTTCCAATGACTGGGGTGCTACATGGAGTGATCCTATCTTTATGAATGCTAATGTAAACAGTGAAACTTATGTTGAAGAACTTGATGGTATGATCCCCTGCTTTGCTTATCCTGGTGACAGAATTGAAGATGATGGTGATGGATATGGTATTCTTCATTTATTCTTCCTCGATGATAATGATTATGGATCATTCCACAGCCAGCAGCATGGTCTTAATAATGGCTCTACATTTGAATATGCTGCAATGCGTATTTATTTTGGTATTGGTGACGATACTGATGAAAATGATCTTGTTTCTGTTCCATTAGAGATCAAAAATTATCCTAATCCTTTCAATCCTACTACTACTATTCAGTTCAGAAATGAAACTGCTGGTAATGTAAGAATTGATGTTTACAACGTAAGAGGCCAGAAGATCAGAACTCTGACAAATGAAACTTATGAAGCTGGTATCAACACAGTAACCTGGAATGGTACTGATGATAATGGCTCAGAAGTTCCTTCTGGAGTTTATTTCTACAAAACAAAGTTTGGAAAATATACTACATCAAAGAAAATGATCCTGATGAAATAATCTGATCATTAATATACTGATAATGCCCTCTATCATCCGATAGAGGGCATTATTTATTTGCTGACCCATCCTGCCTATTAGTCCTAAAATATCATATTTCCAGATAACCAGAATACACCCAGTACCACAACTCAACCCGGCATAACATTTTTATGTCATGCCGGGTTGAGTTGTGGCACTGGGAAGGCAGATTATTGCTGAGAACGATTTTGGAAATAAAGGGATTGACAGTGATTAAGGGTATGAAGATGATTTGTCAGGCACTGAAAAGAGAAGAATCAATATAAGAACCGGGAGTAAGCAATGGAAAATTATGATGGCAGATCAGATCACGAGATGACAGTTGGAGAATGGTTAGGCACGCTGATAATATCATCAATACCATTTGTAGGTATAATTATGTTGCTGATGTGGGCATTTAGTCGCAGCACAAACATATGCAAGGCAAATTGGGCGAAAGCATGGTTAGTATTGCAGGTAATAGGTTACGTGTTCGCAATAATGATGTGGGGAACATTGATCAGTATTTTTCAAATGGGAATATTTGACTAAAACATAGAAAAGCGAGGTAAGGGAGCAATTTGTTAAAAAGATATATTATTTTTGGATTCATTCTGTTAATATTTTATGGTCTGGCGGGAGCGAGTGAGCTTAGTCAGCTTGAATGCGGCGGAGTAAAAGCAGATTTCTATTACTATCTGGACATGTTTTCAGGTTGGGATAGCGGAATAAATCATGCCGGGCAATTTCGGGAGAATCCTGCTCTGATTGCGGAGAGTGAAGACAATATAATCAAGACAAGTATTTCACCAGGGATAAAAATCAACGCAGGATCATTATATCCAAATTACAGATCAACTTTGAATGAAGAATTGGAGAGCCTGGTTTCGAGCGTGAAATCAGATAGTCTGGAGATTGTTTTTCCAGAGATGGATTTGCAATTGGCTCAGGCAGGAGGGATTCAGGAACTAACCAGTAAAATCGAATCCGGTTATGGTGGTTGCTGGGGGATATCAATGTGGCAGCCCCTGGTTTTGGGTGGAAATATTACAGGAAATTCCTTTTTAATGACCTTACGTACTGATGCCGGGATGGGAGAGGATGAAGAAACCAAAATAGTGTTAGGAAATGACTTCCGGATAGGTTTGAATATCGAGATGTCACAGATCAGAACAGGATATGTACATCGTCTAAATAATGGGATCAATATTGGTTTAGGGATTGATATATTGAATTTGAAGATTGAAGGAGATGGTTACACGCGTACTGAAGGTTACATCAGGCAATTTGGTGGAGATACTGATATAAATCAGGCATTTAATGATCCACAAGACAGTCAGTACTTCCGCAATACGCTTGATAATACGTGGCAATCTGATTTTGAAGAGACTCTATTTGGCTTTAATGGTGGTTTATCATATCAAATAGGAGAAAGAACCATAATTGATCTTGGTTTATCACAGCCATATCAACAGGAGGTTTCAGGTAATAGTGAATTGATAGTTCATGGACTGGGGGCAGTTAATTATGAATCGTTGATAGGAGAATCAGAGGAAGAATTATTTGATGAGCTCCTTCTGGAACCCAGTAAGATGACATTTACCTATGAAACTGTGTATAGCTGCAGAAGTTTGATCATTAATTATCCGGGGATAATAAGGTTGGGATTGGGGATTGACAGAGGTAGAACTCAGCATCAGATCAGCATGTCCACCTATCCCGGAGAATTATCACTCAGGTATCAGGGTAATGTATATGAAACGGGCAGAGAGAAAAATGGCAATCATTTTGAAGATTATGAAAATTCAACTGATGTGGATTATACCTATGGAATCAAGCTGAAATCTAAACTGGAATATAATCTGGCACATCTATTATCAGATAAATTTGGGATATTTTTGAGTTTGCAGTATTATTCACTTGAAGAAGTGATGGATAATATCAAGGATGAAAACGGTGTAGAGATAGAGCCAGAGACATTGATGAATCTAATCACGGGAAATTTTGGGATGAGCTGGCAAATAAGCAGTAATTTAACCGCAGATTGCCTGATTTTTGGATTTCCGGGACCTTTTATGAAGCTCAATCTGATTTATGATTTAGGTAAAAAACAATGAAGCTGAAGCTGATAATACTTATTTTTGTGACAATATCAAGTCTTTTGTATGGGATATCCTTTGGTCCCAGGATTGATAGAGGGATGCTGCAGAATGATGAGATCAGTGAGGCATCAGGACTGGCAGTATCTGGCTGGGATGCTGAAGTGCTGTGGACTCATAATGATTCTGGAGGTGAGACTGCGATCTATGCCCTTAGTGTATATGGCGAACATCTGGGGAAATACTATCTGGAAGGTATAGATTTCAGGGATGTGGAAGATATTGCCAGCGGGTCAGGACCATTAACCGGAGACTCATATCTTTATCTGGCAGATGTAGGTGATAATTCAGGGATCTATCCGGAAAAATATATCTACAGGATAAAAGAACCTGAGGTGGATGCTCAGCAAATACCAGGAGATTATTATATCTCCGCAGAAGATATCGAAGTCATTGCTGTGGTTTATCCTGACGGGGCGAATTACGATGCTGAGACGGTGTTTATTGATAATCAGAGTAATGACATATATGTGGTTACAAAACGCAATCCTGCTAATCCATTTAGTGGTGATACTGATATTATTTTCAAAGCAGAATATCCGCAGGATCTGATCAATGTGAACCTGTTGGAAGAGGTCAGTGAGTTGTCTTTAGATCTATATCAGGGTTATGGTATAACAGGGGGTGATCTTTCAAGCAGCGGGTTGGAATTATTATTAAAAACTTATGATAGGGTATATTTCTGGGAAATAGAACCGGGAATGTCAGTTGAGGAATTGTTTTCAGAGTCAGGTGTTCAAGTGAATTATGAGCTAGAACCCCAGGGAGAGGCTATATGCTGGAGTTATGGAGATGATGCCTATTTCACTTGCGGTGAGGAATATGAGGGGTATCCATCCCATTTGAGCTATTATGCCCGATATTCCAGCTATATTGAGATCAGTCAATTACCAGCTGGATTATATAAATCTGATGAGACCATAGAGATTATCTGGGGACCAGCGGGATTATATAATCAGCTATATACCAGCTCTTCACCAGGTGGAGAGATACTTTCCAATTACGATGCAAGTGGAATATGGGGAGAAGATATTCTGTTGACCAGTCCAGCAGAACTGGGGTTAGGGGTTGGTGTTTACCGTGGGGTATTACATAATCCTGAGTTTAATTATTTATCAATAGAGTTTCCATTGATAGTGGAGAGTTCCACAGCTCCACAGATGATCTATCCGCCTAATGGAGGAACAATTTCAGACCCATTGCCGATATTTCAGTGGCAGGTTAATCCTGGAGTACCTTACTATATACTTGGTATATCAGATACTCCTTTTATAATTGAGCATGATGAAAATGGCGAAACAATAATAACGGGAATAGAGACTGTCTGGCAGGTGATCACTTATGATACGTCAATAATGTATGGTATGCCCGATCCATCAGGATTTTTCAGTGATAATGCTCCACCTTTGATCCCTGGACAGGAATATAACTGGATAGTGGCAAATACCTATGACAACGATCCCCTATTCACTTCAAGGGTAGCCGGTAATCCATTTTCTTTTTATTTCAGTTCCGATGAAACCATAGAGTCTCCTGAATTAATTTCACCCGTTAATGGAACAATGCTCTCCAGCAGTGAGATCAATTTTAACTGGTCAGATGTAGCAGAGGCAATGTATTACCAGGTACAGGTATTTGAGATACGACAAGAGGGTAGCAATATTGGCAATTACCTGGTATGGGATCAGGTAACCACAAATACAGATATAGATATGAATGCATCTTCTATCCTGATAGCAGCAGATTATAATTGGAAGGTGTACGCCACCAGTTCCACAGAGATCAGTTCTGTGAGTGCATCAGAGAATTTCAGCTATGATATTGCAGTGGGAACACTGAACCTGCACGTAAGAGATAATTATGGGAGTGGAGTATCGTTTGCTACTGCAGAACTAGATCCCATTGAGGGTTCATCAGATAATTTTCCACTGGCAGTAAATGCAGGTGGTAATGAGACAAAAATAATTCCGGAAGGTGAATATATTCTGGAAGTGAGTAAAGATGGCTATGAGCCGGCTGATACAGTGTTCACAATCAACGAAGGAGAATTTACGGATGTGACAGTGATTCTGGAATATTCTCCCTCCTGTTTTTATGGAAGAGTCACTGGTCTGGCAGGATATAATTTAAATAATGTGATAATAAAAGCAGAAAGTGATGAGGGAGAAAGACGTGAGATAACTTCCATCAATGGGACTTATCTATTATCAGTAACATCAGGTGAATGGAGTATTTGGGCTGAAAAAAATGGCTGGATTGAAACGAATAATATCGAGGTAATTATTGAGGCAGGAGAGAATCTGCAATTAGAAGATATTCAAATGACAGAAAGCACTAAATCCGTTCAGGGTTATGTGTATAACAGCAGTGGACTTACTTTGATGCGATGTCTGATAACAGCAGAAACGGATGAAAGTTTTGTGCGAAGTATCACTGATGCAAATGGATATTACCAGTTCAGTGGTTTAAATTATGGCAGCTATCGAATATTAACTGAAAAGGCAGGTTATACTCCAATAAATGAAGGAAGTGTTATTATTTCTACTGCTTCTCCCCAGATGACGAATATTATTGATCTGATATTACAGCCATCGAGTATGATAATTGGAACTGCCAGAAACGGTCTGGTGGGACTTAAAATGGTAACGATAACCGCTGTGCCAGCTATGGGTGATGCCGTGGAAACGATTACAAATGAGTACGGGGATTATCAACTGAACCTGGTTGCAGGAACATATTACATTGGAGCATATAAGACCCATTATACAAATCAGACAACCTATCAAGTAACCTTAAACACCGGTGAAACTCTTGATAATCTTGATTTTGTATTATTACCCAATGATGCAATCATCAGAGGAAGAGTAGATAGTGAAGGAGACCGGCTGGAAGCTGTGCGGATAAGAGCAGGAGATAATGAAACTTATACTGATGAGAATGGAGAATTTGAACTGATCGTGTATCCGGGAACTTATGAACTGACTGCCTATCGCGAGGGTTATACTACCAACAGGAGCTATCAGCTTTCATTAGCCCCTGATGAAGTTTTGGAAAACATAAATTTTATCCTTTATCCCAATGCGAGTGTGATTAATGGAAGAATCCATCATGAGGGGATCAATATAGCAGCAGCAAATGTATATGCCGAGAAGCAGAATGGTGTATTAATAACTAATATGGAAATTTCTGATCAGCATGGAGAATATAGTTTCAGTTTATTGCATGGGAGTTATAAATTATGGGCAGAGAAAACGAATTTTGTGTGCATGCCGGCAGATACAGTTTTCGTGACAGTAGCACCCGGAGAAGGACTGGAGAATGTGGATATTAATCTTACACCAGTAGAAGCTTATGTGAATGGTCAGGTGATCAGTAATCAGGGACTGGGAATATCAGGTGCTTTGCTGGAATTGGTGAGTGGAGATATTTATTATAATTCCATAAGCGGGAATTATGGTAATTTCAGTGTAACAGTAGAACCCGGCAATGATTACCTGGTTATGGCAAGTAAAGCGGGATATAGCAGTGGATCAGGACAAACCGGTATTTTGGAGATTGGAGAAGAGGTTGAACTTGAGATAATGCTTCAACAAATGCCTTCCACGATCTCGGGAAGGGTTTATAACCAGAATGGAATATCGTTGCAGGGTGTGAACGTGACTGCTGAAGGAGATGATGTTTACAGTACTGAAACCAGCCTGAATGGAAGCTGGTTAATAAGCATTTTTGCCGGGACATATCTGGTGACAGCCGCAAAGCCCGGTTATATAGAAGATAGTATGGAAATCACTCTGGTGCCGGGAACACAATTAGACTCACTTGATTTTTATCTTGAGGAGAATTTTGCGATACTTGAGGGTTATGTGATCGGACAGAATACAGGAGAACCCCTGTCGGAAGTATTGATAACAGCTAATTATAATAATGGGGGGGGGAATAGCGGTTACAGCAATATTTATGGATATTATCGTCTCGAAAATCTGCTCCCAGGACTATATGAATCCATTATATATTCCAGAGAAGGATATTATTCTCACATTGAAGCAAATACATTATTACCTGGAAGTTATACTACTAATATAGATGTGCTATTAGAACCTTATGAAGCTGCGATAAGATCTATAGTTAGATATCAGGGTGAAGGATTGGGGGGAGTGACAGTTGCAGCTGAAAACCTGGTCAATGGTGAAGTAGTATATGATGTAACTAATGAATCTGGAGTGAGTTTGATAACTGATCTGGCAAGTCTGCAACCTTATGAAGTGAGTGTAAATCTTGAGAATTATACCAGCAGTGATACATTGGTCTATCCAGTGCCGGGAGATACATTAGAGCTGAATTTTGATTTGATCCGGGTTGATGGGCTTATCTATGGTTTTGTACGTGATCAGGAGAATAATGTTGTGGTAGGCGCAAACGTAATTGCTACCAGTGATGATGGTTATGAAGAAAATTGTTTTACTTCAGCAAATGGTGCCTATATACTTGAGGATATGCCTGTGGACAGGTATTATCAGATAGAAGTGCTCAAACAGGGCTATTCTCAATACGAGATCGTGAATATCTATCTCACACCTGAGCCATATAATCTTGATCTGATCATTTATGAACATAATTACCAGATAACGGGGATACTTGTCGACCAGGTGGGTTATGAATTGCCAGGCATACAGGTAAATTGTCAGAGTCAGATCACTGGTGTCCAAACCCAGTCTTCAGCAGATGGAAGTTTTGTGCTGGAACCATTAGCTCCTTTCAGTATATATAATTGCTGGACAATAGCATCTGAAAATGGTTACGAAAATATTAGCTGGCAATCAGAAATATTCAATAGTGATCTCGATCTTGGAGAAGTGGTAATACCAGTTCATATTAGTATAATTTCAGGTATAATCACAGATATAGATACGGGAGAACCTGTAGCAGGTGCTCTTATTAATGTGAATGAAATAATTGGTGGGCAGACAAGTGGGGCAGTTTCTCAATCAGATGGCAGTTACCGAATAAGATATTTATATGAAGGTATCTATACACTTCAGGCTCAGAAGCCTTCATATGCATCAGTAGAGATTGACAGCATATATCTCGGCCATCGGGAAGAAATTCAACTTGATTTTGAAATGGAATTCACTCAACCACTGATAGTGAGTGGTAACGTGAGAGATACGGATAATCGACCGATGTCAGCTATTTTAATCGATATAGTTGGCTCAGATATCAGTATGGCAACTACTTCAGATAGTACTGGAAGTTTTACTTTTGATCAGGTGATACCTCATTCAGAGGTAATAGTCACAACAGATATGAATCCTTTGGAATATGATAATTACTGGGTAGAGCTAATTATAACGAATGAGGATATCACTGGTATCCTTCTGGAAATGGATGTGCATAATGCCAATCTAAGTGGGCAGGTTACAGATGGATTTAATTCCCTTGGGAGTGTGGAAATAAATCTGATTTCAGCCGATACAACTTTTACTGATATCACTATTGGAAATGGTTACTACAATTTTGATAAACTATATGAAGGACAATATGAACTTTCTGCCTACAGACCGGGTTATGAATTATTTGCAGAGAATATTCAGATCAATGATAATGATGAACTTATAGAGAATATCATCATAGAACAGTTAGCCGGGACAATCAGCGGTGTAGTAAGAAGTGGGGAGGAAGCCGGACTAAAAAATGCAGTAGTTACTGCCAGGCATGATATTGAAATTATTGCAAGGGACACAACCTATGCCAGTGGAGCATTTCAACTTGATTCATTACCAGCTGGATGGCTATATGAAATTTCTGTGACAAAAACAGGATTTATTGATTATATATATCCTGATTCAGTAGCTGTGGACAGCTTGATGCTGGAGATAGTTCTAAGCGAGTGGCAAAACAGTCTAAGTGGTACAGTATTTCTGGATGAAAATGAGATTGCTGATGCTCGCGTTGTGATACGAGATCAGGCAATGGAAATTTCTGATACACAAACTGATGAGTTTGGTGACTATATGTTCTCAAATATTAATGGCTACCGTGATGTGTGGGCAGAATATGGAGAAGAATATACGAGTATAAGTTTTGGAGTAAATATTCCAGCAGGTGGCTCGGAACGATTTTTCCCTGAGCTGATTGATGCCGCTTCGATTTCCGGTTTAACACTGTATCAGGGAGAACCTAAACCTGGTGTAAGTGTAACCGCAACAAATCTCAATAGTGGAAGATGGTCGAGGGATATCACTGAGCAGGATGGATTATATGAATTGACTGGATTGCCCTCGGGGAGTTACACGGTAAGTTATTATTGCGAAGGTTATACATTTAGCAATTTACCGGGAATAATTACTCTCGATGCTGGAGAGGATATTGTGCTCTCACCAGTAAATATGACATTTTTACAGAACAGCATCAGCGGAATTGTACAAAGAGAAGGTACCAGAATTGGGATAAGTGGGGCAGAGGTGGTACTTACAGATAGTTTGCATAATATTCTGGAAGAAATTACTACAGGACCTGATGGTACTTTCTTTTTTAGTCCACTTGCTGATGGGCTTTATTATGTTCAGGCATCCCATCCCGCTTATTTACCGATCGATGAAATAGAGATAATATTGTCTGATGGTGGATCTGAACCCCCTACAGCAGATTTTAATATGCTGCCAAAGGAATTGAATATCTTTGGTTATGTGTACACCGATGGAGGGATTCCGGTATATGGTGCAGAAGTGGAAATTGAAAGGATTGATGAAATATTCAGCAGGGGAAGAGAAAGATCTAAATTAGCTCATTGGCGGACATTTACTGACACAACTGATATCAGCGGATATTATGAAGTGCAGGTGGATACAATAGGATTTTGGCAGGTTTCTGTAAACTGTGAGGGTTACTATTCATCTCAACCGGTAATAATCGAACTTAACTGGGAAGATTTGTTCTATCAGCAGAATTTCTACCTGCAGCCTATAATATATTATGCAGATATTTGTGGTTCAGTGCGTATTTGGGATGAAGACTGGCAATCACCAGAAAGTTGTGAAATAAGATTGCAATCAGATTCTGGAATTGATAGTCTTTTACAGTTAATTAGTCCTGATAGTACCTGGTGTTTTGAGGATTTGATTATTCCAGAGACATTTAGTCTGGAGGTGACAGCAGAATATAATGAGACAATCTTTGTTGAGAGGAGAGAGAATATCCAGATTAATTCTCCTCAGGTCTGGACTGAGTATTTTACTTTCACTTATATCCCGGAAAGATATACCTGGAGTGGTTATATCTATATGCAGGATGAAGAACAGATTCCGCTGCCTGATGCGTTCCTGCTTCTGGAAAGCAGCAGCGGTGATAGTCTGGTGATAACAACTGGCAGCAGCGGGTATTATAATTTCAGTAATTTACCTGAAGGTGAATATCGCCTGAGCATTGTAGTTGAATATGGTGAGGAATTATTTTCAGATACAACTCCCTGGATTTACATAACTCAAAATTATCACTATTCGCATATTTTCCAGTATATTCTGAGTGAAGTTGGATTTTATATTCGTCAGCATGAGAATCTGCCTTTACCAGCAACCCAGGTCAGGATCAGCAGTGAGGATATTCAAATCAATCTCAGCACAAATTCATTTGGCTATTGCACGACGGGAAGTGTGCTGCATACAGGTGAGTATAGTATCAGGATAACTTCACCTGCAAACTTGAGTGAATTGCATATATCACTTGTTCAGCAGACAATCATTTTAGACAGTCTAGGATTTTATCAGCAGGAATATGTTCTGTCATTGTGGCAGGATAATACTGATTATGCAACCAGCTATCAATATGACGTTGAGATACCTGTGTATTTATATAAATTACCTGAATTTGAGGGTTCATCAGTACTATACTTCAGGTCAGTAAATGATAATCTCAGGGAATTGATCATGTATTCTGATATCGATAGATTTTATCAGACAATCCCTGCTCAACAGGCAGCAGGTGAATTAGAATTCTGGTTCAGGGCAATTGATTCCAATACAGGGATTATTTATACGAATTCGGCAGAAACCACATTAATAACCATATCCTCAGCGGGAATACCTGCTCTGGAATATTCATCTATCACTCCTCAACATCCCATCCTGCCATATAATGCAGAGATAGATCTATCGCTACTGATCAAAGATGATTTGGGGAATATTATGAATGATGAAATTGAATCTGAAGGAGAAGTGGAATGGATTCTTGATAATCCTGAAATGGGAAATCTCATTTATGATGAATCAGCCCCATTACAGGCACACTTTGAAGCATACTGGCTGGAAGTTTTTGAGATAAATAGTAAGATCAGAGCAGAGATTGATTATCAGGGATTTCATCTGAACCTGGAAACTGATCTCACAACAGGTAATTATCAGATAGCAAATTTGCAGATAACTGGACCTTTAGAAGTTAATAACAGCTCCTCTGCACTTTATAATGTGCATATCTATTCTCAAACCGGTAGATTATTGAATCTTCCCTGGAGTTATCAATCTCTGGAAGCCTATGCCGGTGAATTATTGAAAGATCAAGATAATATCATTTATATTCCTTCTGAAAGTTTCTTGGGAAGGGTAATTCTGGGAATATCTGTAGAGGATCCGGGAACAGGAATTGAGTATGATCAGGAATTTCCTTTGGTCGTGTATGATGTGATCAATTCTTCCACTAGTCAGGGGTCATTAACTACCGGAGAAGGTTGCGAATTGCTGCTTTATGATAATATGCTCAAAAATCCTCAAAATCAGGCTAAAGTGTATCTGCTTTCAAAATCTGTACCCCCATTTGAAGAAACGGGAGTGGAATATGAAACCGTAAGCAGTGTATTTGAACCCAATTCTGATTTGGCTGAATCAGCATTTGAATTTCTGCCGGGCTTGCAGTTTGAAGCGGATGATAGCTCGGTTATTGCGCGCTGGAATTCTCAAAAACTCAGATGGGATATAATCAATGATTCACGGTCATCACTTGTGCATATAGACCTGCTCGCTGAGGATTATTGTGCCTTAAAAAGCTCTGATGAACTCGGGATTTATGATCTCCAATTACTACCCAATCCCTTCACACCAAATGATGTGATTGGCAATAATATGGGTCTACAAATCCAGTTCCGACTTTCTACACCTCGCAGTCGTTACATTAATATCACTGCTAGAGTGTATAATATGACAGGAGAACTGGTGCGTGAAATCGCTCGTAACGAGCCAATGCTCAAGGGCCAGCATGATGCTGGAGAAGTGAATACCCTTTACTGGGATGGATATACGGATGGTGGCAGGATGGCAAGAAACGGCAGGTATCTGATCCATCTGATTGCTGAAGACAGCAGTAAAAGACGTGAATTGCTGAAAAGCATCGTATTGATAAAATAAGGAATAGAGATGAGAATCCTGATTTTAATATTAATACTTTTTCCATTATTTCTAATAGCAAGTGATCTGAGTGGTATTGATGCTGCTTATTATGATTTTGATCCCCGCATTATAGCAATGGGAGGGGCGTCAGTTGCCGTACAGGGTACATCTCCTGCCGCTATTATCGCCAATCCAGCGGCTTTGGCTGGTCAAACTGAACAATACTATTTTCAGGTTAGTAATTCCACCTATCTTGACCTGATCAATTATAATTACGCTGGAGTAAGCTGGCGGCAGCAGCCGGGGCAGGTTCTATCTCTGGCAATGGATTTTTCCGGAGATGAAGCTTTGAGCGAATATGAAATGATCCTCAGTTACAGCAGAATTCTAAGTAAATTTGATCTGGGAATAAATCTTAAGCTGCTTGGCAGCAGTTATGGAAATAACACAAATGGAGCCTGGTATGATGAGAATGGATTTAATCATCAGGTGCAAGGTTCTTCATATGGATTTGCAATTGACTGGGGGCTTCAATACGAGATCAATGCTCAGCAGAGATTGGGGATATTTAATAGAAATCTTGTGAACACAATATTCTATGACAGCCAGAATGAAGTGGGAACAGCAGAAGGAAAATATAATGAGTCCAGACCGGTCTCACTGGTGCTGGGTTATTGCTATCAAATTCCCAAAGTACAATTTGCTCTTGATTATGATCTATCTCTTTACAGTGACAGGGAAAATTATCTCAGAACGGGTCTGGAAATTGCCCTTATCAATAACATTCTCAAATTACGAACTGGTATGGCAACAAAGCTTTATTCTCTGGATACACAGCATTATAATCTGGGTTGTGGCATTGCCTTTAAGATCGCTTCAAAAGAGTTTCAGCTTGATATTGCCTATAGGATATTTACTCAATGGCAGGGATATAATAATCTTATATTCGGGCTTAAGATGTCAATTTAATGATCATTGATTGAAATCTGGAGTCCAGTCAACCGATGGATCCAGTTCCTGAACCAAACAATTTTCAAAACCATATTTTTCTGCCAGCTCCATAGCCAGTTCATATTCTGAACAAGACAGACTGCGAGCAGTTTCGGGATATTTATCTGCCTGCCAGGCAGGATAATATTGTGACATCAGGCTCAGCAATACATCATTTCCTATATTATCAGCCAGCCATTTCAAGAGTTCCTCAGTGCCATTCGCATCTTCAGGTAAAACCAGCATCCGAATTGCCAGACCCTTTATGGCTATATTATCTTCATCCAGCATAATATGACCTGTCTGACGATACATTTCCCTGATCGCCTTTGTGGCAATACTGAAATAATCCTTTGCTTGAGATAATTTCTCTGCCGCTGCATTGGATGCATACTTGAAATCTGCCAGATAAATGTCCACCAGTCCCCCTAATTCCCTTAATATCTCTACTTTCTCATAGGAATTAGTATTCCAGACCACTGGAATCGACAAACCCTTTTTTCTGGCAAGCTGCAAAACTTCTATTAATTGAATACTGAAATGACTGGGAGTAACCAGATTGATATTATGAACTCCAGAAGATTGAAGTTCCAGCATGATCTCTGCCGTTTGAGCTATAGTATATTCTTTACCATGATTGAGTTGACTGATCTGGTAATTCTGGCAAAATACACAGGATAGATTACAGCTGGAAAAGAAGATTGTCCCGCTGCCATTCATGCCTGATATATAAGGTTCTTCACCAAAATGTTTTTGCCAGGTATTGATCTTGAGCAGGGCACCGGAACGGCAATAACCAATTTCCTGATAGCGGTTGATTCCACAATTACGTGGGCACATCCGGCAATTGAGCAGTTGATCTATTTCCGCCATTCAGCTATTTCCTGACGGGCATCTCTAAGACTCAAAGGATCAACATATAAGGTTTTTTGATTCGTATAGATCACATAGCCTGGAGCACTGCCGCGAGGTTTGCGTACATGACGGATTTGAGTATAATCCACGGGAACATTAGTAGATTTCCCTGCTTTACTGAAATATGCTGCCAGTCTGCAGCCAAGTCTTAGAAGATGCTCTGGCAGTTCCTGCTTTTTCAGATTACGCAATACTACGTGAGTACCTTTATAAATACGAGTATGAAACCACCAATCCTGGGATTGAGCAATTCTAGTTGTGATCAGATCATTTTCAGTACTGTTTTTTCCGATCAGAAATACCCAGTTATCATCAATTACCAATCGGGTAATATTTGCACTTACAGGATTTTTCCCACTCACATGCTGAAGCTTTTCACCGGGTAAGAGCAGATTGATCTCATCCAGCTTTTCCAGAGCATTATCAAACTCAGATATCTCTTCTTCTGTTAGTTTTATCTGCCTGGCGATCATTAGCTTTCCTGTTTTCGCCTTGCGATATTTCTTGAAATAATGATTGATATTCCACTGGATTGATTTTTCCGGCTGAAGGTCAATAGTGATTTTTGCCATTGCCGGATCATAATAATTTATAAGAGAGATGTGATCACTTCCAGGTTTTACCTGCTGTATATTTGCTTTTAATAATTCACCCATTTGCAGCCATTTATTCTGTTTTTCAGCGTCATCCAGCTCAGCTTTTAGTTTTATTAGTTTTGCTGTTTTTTTCTTTTTCTTATTATTTAAGCTTTTTCGCTGGCTTTTCAGATTTTGATCACTGAGTTTTTGCAGCCATCCTTCATAATATAAAGCTTCCAGAAGGTCATTTATATTTTGAAAACCAGCCTCAGCTTCCTCGACCACCTTCATATTTTCAGCAAAGTCCAGGGGAAAGCTTATCTCAGATTTATCATTCACAAATCCTGCCGGGGGTGTTTCATATTCAACTACCGGTAATATCTGACGTTGACGGTTTTCTGCCAGACTGATCTTTTTGGCACAATCAATAATAACCTGCTTATCATTTTCATTGCGAGTAAGGATAATATTGCCAAATTGCGGTATCAGTTCCAGGATCAGGGTGAATTGCTGCCGTCCCTGAAATGGATCTGGTTTACTGAACTGCAGAATTATGATGCGATCTGTATCTGAAATGGAAATTCTATCAAGTTTTGCCCGGTTCAAATGCTGATCCATCATCGCCAGCTCTGGTGCAGGCCCCCATTCAATGATATCTTTATCAGTAAAAAAACACAGCGGATCCTGCTGCATCAGGCTTACCTGCAGATATTTTCCATCATTAAAGATAATTGCATATTGATCACGCCAGCGCTTAACTGACCTGTAAAAAAGCCCGGGATTGATCTCTTCTCGGGCAAATTGGGCAAGATATTTATATTGCATTAATTTCCATCTAAATCGAGTTTTTCTCCAACCTTAAAGGGTGATTGACGTTTAATTGGTTCTCCATTCTCATCATAACGCTGCATAGGTCCTATCTCTTTGTCATCTTTAAAGGTCGTCTGCATCTTCTTATTACCATTTTCCCAGTAATTTTCCCACAAACCATCCATTTTACCAGCTATAAATTGTCCCTTCATCATCGGGTTACCGTTCTCATAATACTGCGTATATTCACCATTATGATCACCATCACGTGAATATCCCTCGGTCTTAAGCTGTCCATTACGATAATAATTTAACCACTTCCCATTTGCTATGCCAGCCACATAAGGTACATAAGTGCGGATTTGTCCATTAGCATAATATTCGATATCCTTCTCCAGTTCTCCTCCGGCTTCTTCTTTCACGAATATCTGCTCATGCTTCACAGAGCCATCTTCAAAGCTCTCCAGAACCTGACGGATTTTGGTTACTTCCTCACCATCTTCATTAAGTTCAGTGAATTCTTCGCCCTGCTGCTGTTCCTCTTTCCGTTTACGCATAGCTTCCAGAACACGTTCCTTTTCTTCTCCCTCCAGCTTGCGCGTTACTGCTCCCGGCTGATTCATCATGTCGGCATAAGGTCCCTGATATTCTATCTCCTGTTCTGGAAGTGGTTCAGAGACTGCTTCATTCTCCTCTGGTGTCGTTTCCTTTTTCACAGAATAATCTTTCACCTTCCGCAAGTCAATTTCCTGCTTCACTTTGCCATTTTCATAATACTCAATTGACTTGACCCTCTTTCGTTCATCGCCTTTCTCCTGATAAACGATCACCTTTTTCCAGTTACCATTTTCATATTTCTCCACAACTTCATTCACCTTACGTGTGCAACTGCTTAAAACTAGCATTAAGGCTATGATCAGGGTAACTCTTCGCATTTTTCTACTCCTGTTTCCCTTTATTATTCTTCGCATTTCTACGTCTCACTTCTCACTATTAACCTTCTTTCCTGTTTCAGGAATATCCATACAATAAAAAATCCTACTGCAAATGATAACAGCGATATCCACAGATTTGCTCCCGACTGAGGTAATATATTCACCGAGGTGTGATATAATTCTCCGCCCTGTTCTATCACTTTCTTAAAGGGCCACAATGTATATAAACTGGCGATCATCAGTCCGATTAAAAAGGCTATGGTCTGCGAATGAAATTTCTTCAGCAGCATATTCAATAATCTGGTAAACATGATGATCCCGATCACCATTCCTATCCCCAGGGCAGCAATAAAGATCAGATCACGATTATTGATCGCAGTCACCATATTTTTATATTGCCCCAGAAGCAGCATCACAAATGATCCGCTGATCCCCGGCAGGATCATGGCACTGATTGCCAAAGCTCCACTGAACGCAGCAAATACAAGTTGCCACACACTGTGAAGGTCTACTGCTGTCAATAGCTCTGCCTGAGCCTTGATCTCCAGCTTCTGATCATTTAAATGTCCAAAACCGATTGAAAGTAACAGTAGAAATATTGCTCCCACCATAAACCAGATTAGTTCCGGCATTTTTCTCCGTTGCATCATTTTCCAGGGTACGGCAATCGAAGGTATTATCAAACCCACAAAAAAAGCATAAGTGGGATCATGCTGCTGCTCTAGAAAATATTCTATTACCCTGGAAAGCAGAACAATTGATATTATAGCTCCCAGGAATATCCGCACCAGAAACCAGAAATCTATGCGCTTGAGCGAATTTAATATCCTGTGGGAAAACAGCTCTTTGACAAATTCACCATTTAAATTGCCGATTGCACTTATCAATCGCTCATAAATCCCCAGGATCAAGGCAAAAGTTCCGCCACTGATTCCCGGTATAATATTTGCCACCCCAATTACTAAACCCTTCACCATATCTATCAAATAATTCACTATTAATATTCCTTATATTACTAATTATTGGTTTTAAGCCAGTTCTGATAACGCTTTTTGGCCTGATTTTTACTGAAATCCGGAAAAATCGGACTGATGGAGATATAATTTTCCTGGATTACTGCTGTGTCTGCTTCATCATCTTCTGCCCAGACCACTTCTCCTGATATCCAATAAAGTTTATTATTTTGTGGTGCCTTGATCTCAGTAACAAAGTTCTCATAATGCCTGTGACCGGGATGGGTTATCTTCACGCCCTTGATCTCTTCAATATCCACATTAGGCACATTGATATTAAGCACCTCTTTTTCTTTGATCTCATCAGCAAGTCCCGCTTTTAATAGACGGCAAAGATACGCTGCTGCCGTATCATAATGCACGTCTGTGAAGCTGGTTACAGATATTGCTATAGATTTATATCCCAGAAAACAGGCTTCAATCGCTGCTGCTACTGTGCCTGAATATAATATGTCCTCTGCCATATTCTGTCCCTGATTGATCCCGGAAATCACCAGATCAAAAGCATCTGCACCAAAAATATGATAAGCGATAAGTACACTGTCAGTTGGTTTTCCTGATACAGAAAACCTGTTCTCACTACTTTTATATAAGCGTATTGGTGCATGTAGAGTGATGGAATGAGAAGCAGCACTCTGCTGGGTTTTCGGAGCGCAATAGGTGATTTGATGACCTGCCTCTTCCAGATGCCTGCCCAGAATATTTATCCCCGCTGCTTCTATCCCATCGTCATTTGTCAGTAATATTCTCATAATTTATTTCCTCTTACATTAATCTTTTTTCTAATAATTACTTTTTTATCAGCACTGCCTTAAAGTCAAATATTAATTTATCAGCAATATCCTTTTACACTGCTAATAGGTTAAATAAGCCCAATAACTCCAATAAAAAAAGCTATTTATGTTCTTCACCGCCAATACAGTAAACCCCAGGAGAAACAACTCAACCCGGCATGACATTTTTATGTTATGCCGGGTTGAGTTGTTTCTCAGGGATGGTACTTTAATGCTTCCAGATTGGTGAGAGTAGTATACTTGACACAAAAACCGGGAATGAAAGTTTTGGATGCAGAAGAAAAAAGTAATCAGTTAAGAAATAGGTTCAGCCACCCTGACTGTAAAGGTCAAGGTGGCTGTTTTTTTATATCAAGGAGGTCTAATGAAATATTTTATGATCATTATCTGCTGTTTGATCCTTACTGCTTGCGGAACTCAGCAGACAGATAAACTTGTGATAGGTTTGATAAAGCCTTCCATGAATCATCTTCCAGTGCAATATGCTCTTGATAATATTTCTGGAGAGCAAAAAAATTACCAGTTTGAGTATTTTCATTCTGGTTGGGAGACTAATGAAGCGCTGGTTGCCGGCAGGATAGATCTAGCAATTATGCCATTCACTTATGCCTGGATGGATGTTTCTCAAGATAAAAAAGTGAAGATCATCTCATTCCTGGAGCGGGAAAGTGATGGGATCATAGCTGCTAAGAAATTTGCAAAATTACAGGATCTGGCTGAGGCAAAAATGGGAATATTGAAAAATTCAACTTTGGAGATCATTCCGGAAATGGTTTTTGAGAGGCAGGGATTATCAATGCCTGAGATGGTGCCATTCAGGACACCAATGGACATGGCTGCTGCTTTACAAAGTGGGGAAGTGGATGCTATCAGCTATTATGTACCTTCTATATTTAATCTGGCAGACAGGTTTCAGATAGTTGACTGGTATAGTAACACATTTCCAGCCCATCCTTGCTGTGATCTGGTGGCTTCAGACAAGGCATTGAAATCTAAAGCTGCTCAGGTGAGGGCATTTGTGAAGCTGCTGGATGATACTATTGCTTTGATGAAGGATAATCCTCAAAATACGTTTCGCATTGCTCAACAACGCTTTGGTTTATCAGAGCAAATCGTCAGTCAGTCGCTTGCTCACACGCAATATATGATGGGTCTGGAAGCATCAGGAAAAGATTTTGAGGTAGAGGCAGCAGAACTTATGCTATTAAAAGGTTATCTGGCAAGGAAGACTTTTGTAGATGAAGTATATCATCAGATTCAGCCTTAGTCTGCTTTTTTTGCTGTTGATCGTGGCTGGATTATTATTCAGCCTGGAGATTTCAGTGCATGATATATTTCAGCTTAAGATCAACTGGCATGAAATGTCATCGGATTTTGTATATTCCTTTTTAAGGGTAACTCTTACGGCAATATTTGCCTGGATTGTAGCTATTATTATTGGTAAGCTGCTATATTCTTTTTCATGGCTTAAGATCATTGCTTTACCAGCTTTAAATTTTATCAGACATATTTCACCATATGCCTGGCTGCCTGTAGCAATTATCTGGTTTGGGTTAGGAGAAACCCCTGCTGCGGCAATAATGTTCACTGCTTTATTTTTCCCGGCAGTTATCATGACCACGGAGCTTTATGAGCAGGTGCAAACAGAATATCGTGAAGAAGCAGAGATGTGTGGGGCAACTGGTTGGCAGGTTTTTAGTTTAGTGGAAATTCCGTTACTGAGAGTAGAGTTTATAAATTTGTTTAGGATACTTTGGGGTTTAGGCTGGACAACCGTGATCGCAGTAGAAATGCTCGGTGTTAAACAAGGTCTGGGTTTTCGGCTGCTGGATTTCAGGTATTTGCTGCAGTATGAGAATATGGTGTTTTATCTATTGTTGATGGGAGCTGCCGGGATTATAATCGATCATCTGCTGCTGTGCTGGGTGAGGAATATCCAGGGGAGATAATTGAACACTGATCTTACGGATGACGCGGATTATCACGGATAAAATAAAATCAATAGGACATAATAATGAAATTAACCTTTCAAAAACCTTGCGAATGGTCGATAGACCTCCGCAATGGTTGGCCGATTTTAACGAAATATAAACAACGCTAAATGGCATAATGGTATAGGTTTAATAAATTATATCCTCTGATCAGCCATTGCGGAGGTGCAAGCACCATTCGCAAGGTTTTGGCTGGTGATAATTGAACAGTCTCATGGTGAATATTACAGGAAAAATAAATTTAAGCTTGACAAACAGAAATAAATATCGATATTATTAATTAGAAGAAGAAAATAGGAAAGATCTTTATAAACTGTTAGAACAGCAGCTCATAAAAAGGTAAGAATACAGGTACCGGAGGGGTGATAAATATTCGGGGGAATAGCTTGTCCGGTACTTGTGTGTATATAAAAAACCTTAGGAGGAAAAATGAAGAAATTCTTCATAATCTGCATTTTATTGGTATTTGCCCTAAGCGCCTTTGCTGAAAGAATGCCCATCAAAACCAAAGATGGGACACCTGACTTTTCAGTTAATGCCGTAGCAAATACTCCACCCGTAACCCGAGACGCTCCAGATTGGGAATGGGATATTCCCCCACAACCCCTACTGACAAATTACGCTGATTATTTCCAGGCATATAGTGCCTTACCAATTGCTTTGCAGCCTGATGAACACGGTGGCGGAATTTATATTGTTTACCGTGTGAAAGATCAGGCAGGAAATAGCGAAGTAAATTACACCTATATTGATGCCAATGGAAATGTGCTGGCATCAGCAGGACTTGGCGAAGTTGGCTATTACTGCGATGCGGAAGTGGATCAGCAGACTGGAGATGTGTTTGCCACCTGGCATGCAGCAATGCCTTCAACCCCGGAAACAATGGATTGCTTTGTTACTTATGATCTTTATCATATTATTCAGGGTCATGGATTATGGAAAGATCCAGTGATCACAGTGATAGATTCAGATGATCCGCCTTTCCCTGATCCCACTGATGATGATGAATTTATCTGGCCTGAATTACAGATTGGACCATCACCTGTAGCTGGTAAGCAGAGGATTTATGCTGTAGCTACAAATGCTAATCCATCTGATGGAACTGAGACATTACCATCAGAAAATCCAATTATCTGTTATGCAGATTTTGATGCTGATGATCTATCCATGCAGAGCGATCTGGATTGGACTTATCGCTCAATTACAACATTTGACAATTGGAATGCTGAAGAACCCATGTGGTATCGAGCTTTCAAATCCTGGACAGTAATCGATAACAAGGTCATATTTGCCGGATACCGTTTATCTAATGTAGATTATGATCCTGATGATATGTTTTGCTTTGTAAATGAGAATTATGGCGAAGGTGAATTTGTGGAATATTATGAGGAGATGCAGATAGAAGAGGATAATCCTACCTGGATAGATTCAGTTTCTGGGGATCTCCACTACCTGTATTCCGATTTAGCTACTTCTCCCACAGAACCATATCCGGCAGTATATCAGACATTTATCAATTCTGGAAGATTTAATCTATATCCTTCAGAAGAAGGTAATTCTGTTTCCTGGGGTGGTTCATTAGGTATTCTTTTTGATATTGATGCTACCCAACTTAGTATGTATCGTCCTCTCTGGTATCAAATTTATCCCAAAGTCTTCAGATTTGATCTTAATACTCATGAATTCAGCTTTACTGATGTATATCCAGCGGGAGCCAATCCCAATGATGGAATACCGATGAAGCCCTGGGATCTGGATGAAGATGGTGAATATGATGAGACTTATGATGATAGAAGCCCTATGTGGGCAATGGACTGGCCGATCTTCCATTTTGATGAAGATAGCGGATTCTATTATAATCAATATTATTTGACCAGCAATCCTGAAAATGGCTGGATGGCTTATGTTTGGGTAGATGGTTTGAATGCCAAGGAAGCAAATGAAGGAACTGCAGGATTTGAATCCTGGGTTGCCAAACCTGAAATTGCCATCTGCGTTTCAGAAGATTGGGGAATGAACTGGAGCGATCCCATCTTTATGAATGCAAATTCTGAAAGTGACAATTATGTAACAGAACTTGATGGCATGATCCCCTGCTTTGTATATCCTGGAGATAAGATCGAAGAAGCTGATAATGGAGATATGATATTGCACTTATTCTTCCTTGATGATAATGATTATGGCTCATTCCACAGTCAGACTCAGGGTCTTAATAATGGTTCTACTTTCGAGTATGCTTCCATCAGGATCACCTATTCTGATAATGGTAATGCCGAAATAGTCTCTAATAATCTCTCAGCAAGGAATTATCCTAATCCCTTCAATCCTGAGACAAAAATTGCTTTCAATCTTGATCAATCTTCTAATGTAAGAATTGATGTTTATAATATCAAGGGACAGAAAGTAGAAACTATTGCCGATGAACATTTCGATTCGGGACAGCATGATCTGGTCTGGAATGCGGAAGATGCTCCATCCGGAGTATATTTCTATCGCATTATTACTGATCAGGAATCTGCTACCGGCAAAATGATCTTACTCAAATAGGTCTTGCATTATAAATAAAATAAAGCCCCGGTTTCCGGGGCTTTTTTAATAATACAAAATTCATCAACCACGAAAGCCGCTAAATAACGCGAAAAAATGTAATGTAAGATCATTAAGCCGCGAACAAACCAAACAAACGCGAACAATTTAATGAAATACCAGCTAAATTTTCTTCTAACCTTCTAACCTTAGCATTTTCGCCTCTTCTCCTCTTCACCCCCTCGTTCTCCTGCTCTGATTACATTTTACATTTTCAATTATTCTCTTCCCTTTGCGTTCTCTGTGATCTCTGTGCCTCTGTGGTAAAAAAATCTTAACATCCAATTCTTCCCCCACCCAGCGCAGGGATGCCCTGGTTACAACAAGAATTCCGCAGTCTATATTCACATTTTACATTTCTTTTTCGCGTCATTTAGCGCTTTTAGCGGTTAAAAAATCTTCCAGGCTGGAAAATTCTCTGCACGTACCCTGAAAGCAGTCCTGAAAATGAGAGCTTTTAATGATCAGGGAATTAGCCGGTAATTTCTGCGAGTCAATTTTGATGGGAGAATGGATGATATGCCAGTTGTCCTGGGAAACGAATGCCATCAGATTATGAAAATCATTGATAAAAGGCTGTCGATATTCCCTGGGGGTATAATCCTCTTCTAAAAGTAGAGCAGTACGCAATAAAGCTGCTTCTGCCATTGACACACTCGAAGGTGATGGATGATCAAAACTGTCCGCGGGTATGGTAATAAAATCTTCGCTGCGATTGCTTTTCCATCCATCCTGATTAAACCCTTTCAGGCTGTCTCTGAGCTTGATAATCTGCTCCCGGTAATTACCCGTTTCTTCCTGCAGATAAGTCGCAAGCAGTAAAACAGCTGCATGGTCCTCCAGAAATTCATTCTTTTGCAAAATCCCTTCATTAGAGCTGTGAAAGAGTTTACCTTTTTTATAGTGTCTGGCAAGCAAATGTTCAAATAGTGTTGCTGCTTTCAGAATTAGCTTCTCTTCACCCAGCCAGCGACCTGCCTGCAGCAATGCTATTCCTGTCAAAGCATTCCAGCTGGTCAGTAGTTTATTATCCAAAAAGGGCTGCTGGCGTTTCTTTCTGACCTGCAAAAGCTTATTTTCTATTTCAGACAGGAAGTTGTTTTGCTTTTTCAGCAGGTGGATTTTGCCCTCGAAATTTTCCTGCAATTCATATATCCGGGAAAAGTCTGCTAGTTCTTCTTGAGTTAATACCGTTTTCAGTTCGTCATTTGTCCACAGATAAGTCATCCCTTCCTGATGGTCGGTATCTGCATCATGAGCAGAATAGTATAGTCCATCACCTTCAAAACTTTGTTCCAGGCAGTTCACTATTTTTTTAGCGATTGTCTTATAATTTTCTATTTTAAGTACTTTATAGGCAAGACTATATACCCAGAGGTGCATAGCCTGATCATAAAGCATCTTTTCAAAGTGCGGAATTGTCCATTTGTCATCTACGCAGTAGCGGTAAAAACCACCTTGCAAATGATCGTGCAGCCCCTTTTGGGCCATATTATCAAGCCAGATTTGCAGCAGTTTTTTAAGCTCTATATCAGGATATGTTTCAAAGTAACTAAGCAGAAAAAGCAGACTGCTATGGGCAGGAAACTGAGCTCCCTGGGAATGGCTTAGATGCCGCTTCAAGTTAGCGATGATCTCTTTTTCGCTGCTTGCCTGCTGCTGAAAAGCTTGAGGATAATAGTCGGGAATATCCTTACCATGTTCCTTGAAATGCCCTATCAGTCTCTGCAAAATAGTAAGAAGAGGCGGCAGATTAAATTTTGCTTTAACAGGTAGATATGTTGCAGCAAAGAACGGCTTTTGCTCAGGTGTTAAAAAGGCATTCAGGGGCCAGCCACCGTGACCGCCAGTTGCCTGGATATAAGACATCAAATAGTTGTCTATATCCGGTCGCTGTTCACGATCTACCTTGATATTAACGAAATTAGAATTGAGATAACTGGCTATCTGGTCATCAGAAAAAGCTTCCTGAGCCATAACATGACACCAGTGACAAGTAGCGTATCCTACAGAAACCAGAAGCGGTTTATTGTGTTCTCTGGCATATTCCAGCACTTTCGGAGTCCATTCCTGCCAGTGCACCGGATTATCTGCATGCTGCCTTAAATAAGGTGATGTCGAAGCCCCCAGATTGTTTCTTTCTATATCTATCATTATATCACTTCCTTATCTTTTATACACAAGATAACGTGAAATGGCATTAACCCATATAATTGAGTTATTCCGCAAAGGATTGAGCCGGGAAGGGATCTGGCATCAATCGGATGAAGAAAAAGTATTCAGAAAAGAGGCAATAAGCATGTGATCATACTGAAGAACTAATTTCTATCTCAACGAAACTGTTCAATGCAGTAATTGATATCATTGTAGGTTTTTAATCATTGCTGCTCAAAAGTGCACATATTCTGATTGATGAGGATATATACTGAAATTGATTTTGCTGAGACCTTGCGAAGATATGTACATTAGCAAGGTTTAGCGGGTGAAAAAATGGTTGCCTATTTGTGGAACAAATTATGCATGCAATACTATTGTAAAAGATGTTAACGTAAGCTGTAATTAATATAATTGTGAAATTGTGATGTAAAATTAACTTAAATCAGGCAGAGGGGCATAAAACCGTTTACAGTATGTATTATTTGTTTACTATAATATGACAACTGTGTTAGTTGTGAAAAGAATGATAATGCAATTGGCAATTACATCAGCATTAAATGGTATTGGAGGAACAAATGGGGAAGATGTTATTATTATTTCTGCTATTAATATTAACGAACTTCATCTATTATAACGTGATCAGTTTTGATTTTCAGTGTTTCTTGCCAAGGG
>JAVCDJ010000058.1 GCA_030765845.1 Candidatus Stygibacter australis | reverse complement strand
GTTATCATTTAAATTAGTCACAATATTACCCTGAGGTCCATCATACATTGATAATTCCTGATCCACACCGTTGATATATATATGCACTTCGCTTACACCATTATAACTAACAGCTACATGCTGCCACTCATTTAAAACAATAGAATTTTCAGGTGTACCTACCCAGGTGGTCTGCCCAATCTCCGTAATAGATTGGAAAACTATATTTTGCGTTTGTTCTCCTTGTATAAACAGGCTAAATTTATCCTTATCGAAAATGCGACCTGATCCTGTTTCTGGATTTTCACCCCATCCAGCAGGTTTGATCCATGCTTCCAGCGTCAAAGCTTCTGAGATTTCAAGCTCTGCATTGGCTGTGCATTCTAAAAAGCTGTTACTCCCATTAAATTCAAGGGCACTTTCATCATCAAAAACGCGAATATAATCTTCCATGGTTATTGTCTGTGGTTCATTTCCATTATCCACCGTTAAACTTATATCATATGATCCCGGTTCTTCAAATACCCAGACCGCATTCTGGTCATAGGAATCTGTTATTCCGTCATTATCGAAATCCCAGGCCCATGAAATGACTTCAGGGATTGCCCATGAATTATCAAAAAAGATCACAGGCAGCGGAGCAAATCCTGTTCGAGGTATTCCTTCAAATCCAGCAGTCAGCATCGGCAGATCAAAGAATTCAATTAGATTCAGTAAAATATCCTGCCTGGTTGATGGTGACTCATTATCCACCAGGTCAGCAAGTGAATAAGCAAAGACAAAAGTTTTTTGTCCAAATACTCCCTCTCCCTGTACAGCTACATCACCATATCCAGATTCCGAAAAGGCAATAGATCCCTGCCCGTTAGCATAATATTTATCAATATACCAGTTATTAGTTTGATGAGAAGAGTTAAAATTCATTCCATCTGTAATTGTTCCCGTCGCACCACTGAGATTATTTATCGGGTTAGGTGATTGGAAATAGTTCTGCACACTTTGTACTCCAAATATCTGTCTGAATTCCTGGGTGTTGGGATAGCCAATAAATTCCATAGCTCCAAATAAAGAGCCGCTTTCCAGATACACACATCCACCTGTTTCCAGATAATTCACTATTGCTTCACCTTCATCATACTCAGGAAAAGTTCCCGCATCAAAATTCTGTCCAAGATTCCCGAAAGACAGAAAAACTGCAGAAAAGCCCTCTAAACTCGAAGGGATGGAATTGGTGTACATTGCTTCAATTCCCAGCTCAGTCAATGTCTCATAAATATATGTCCCGCTGAAATCTTCCCCCTCTGCAATCCCTTCATATACCAGTATTCCCGAATTAACAGAAACAAAGTTCTCCGAGATATTCGTATTAGAATTCACACCGTCAGATATAGTAAATGCCACTGTATATAATCCTGGATCTGTAAAAATATGCATTGGGTTCTGCTCATAGGAATCAATTATCCCATCATTTTCGAAATCCCATTCCCAGGAAGTGATAGGACCCGGAAACGCAAAAGACATATCTGTGAAATTTACAATTACAGGACTGGGTCCTCCAGTGACATCAGCTTCAAAAATTGCGGTCAATGGACCTTCGATATAGCCACGTTCAGTAAATACAGGTATGATCTGATCCATATTTTCTCCGCCATTTAAATCTATATCTGCCTGCATAAAGGCATATGCTGCATCTCTCTGATTTGTATTTACATCTGCCATGGATATCCCTTCCCAGAGAATTTCATCTGTAACTTCCCTGCTTATTAGATTATAGATTGACATTAGAGAGGAAGACCACAATTGCCCATCATAATGTACTTCTCCTATAAGTCCTTCTGGATAATGGGCAGGTAAATTTGTTACCCGCATATAATCACCTCCCAATGCAGGTTGTAGTCCCCATAGGCCAAACCAGTCATATTGCTGGTCTTCTGGTTCAAAACATCCCAGACTGCGTGTATATGACTGCGCCCAGTAATCAGCAATTCCTTCACTCAAGCCTTCCACTTGGGATAATTGTCCTCCGGTTATCCAGTCGTGAATTGCATGACCCAGTTCATGATGGATAATCGCATTATCTTCTCCAGCATCTACAGCTTCAGCCGGACTGCCAAAAGCTACATGCCCGGTTGAAGGAGAATAATGTGCATTTACATCACCATTTAAACCTTGGGGATCAAAATGCACTCCGCCGGCATACTGATAAGGCATGATCTCATAACCCATCAATTCTTGGAGATAACGCATGGAACTGTCAATGTGGTAATATATGTTAACTGCTTCGAAAGGAAGCGCGCTTCTGGTATATTGAAAATCACTGCTGTCCTGGATAAATAATCCAGTATATGGAGCTTCATTATCAATTACTGCTGCATAAGGTCCCACAAGGGAATACGATCCTCCGTCTTCAGTGATTTCCAGCAGATCAACTTCCTTCAATTGTGCAGTAAGTGAATCTGTATCATTCCCACCATTATCGATAAAACCATCTTCACCATAAACAGTGGCAGCATTAGTTATTGGCTCAGGGTCAAATACCCAGCCTGAACCAGTTGTACGATAATAACAAGCTCGATCTTCTACTCGAATAATTTCTCCACTGGCAGCATCAACAAGTATTTCCCAGTCCCCTATAGCACCTTCTGCTGGAACCAGGGTTACTTTATGGACAACCACATTCTTCGGCAGATTCTCCTGGTAGATCATCGTTTCAATTTTTTCCAAATTGAGTTTCCCACTTATATTCAGATAATTTTTTGCAATCTGCATAGCTGCTGCTTCTGAGATATTAATACTGGTATTTACATCCCCCAGCCTCTTATATCCATTCATCACGAAAACAACCATATTGTCTTTATTAATACTGACCTTTATACTGGAATGATATATAGGTATACCTGCCAGAGTTTGTCTAAATTGTACCCGATATCCGTTTCCTGTTTCGTAAGATCTCACATATTCGATATCGGTCAAATCTTTGTTTAACTTTAGCCTATCAGCATTTTCTAACAAATACTGCCTTGCCATCGATTCAGGAGTTCCACTCTTTACCTGATAATGTACATTATATATTGCTGCCGGGATTCCGGTGAGTTTATCTACTCTCATATTTCCAATAACTTCTGTATTATCCTTCATCTCTGGAATTATCTCCAGACTTTTATTTACTTCAGGTTTTCCAGCATATGCACATAATGATGCCATAACTACAAAAAAACTTATAATTATCAATCCCGTTTTCTTCATGAGTACTCCTAATATTTTTCATTATTCTTATACTATTACCTTCATAATCCATAATTATCACTCCAGAAATTTAGTCCACTATAAAATATCTTCCTGCTGCTAAGTCATATGTGCAGTGACAGTGTACTTACAGGTGTGGTGCAGATGACGAGTATTTTTTAACCCAGAAAAACAAGTTAATAGTATCTTTATATGTATTTTTAATATCTATATCTAAATAATGAGATAAGCAAATCCACAGGGAAATACTAACATCATTAGCATTAGACTTACAGAAAATATAATACTACTGGATATTATTCAAAGTATAGAATAAATAATTATACTTAATAAAATGGGTTAGGGTAGTTTTGAAATGTTGGATGTGGAGTAAAACCATCAATTGTAATCGAAATTGGTCCATAATTTTCATCGTTCCCGCTAGAATCATTACTTTCTAACCAATAGTAATAAGTATTTCCTTCTTCCACTTCGCTTTCATCCAGAAATGTATAATTTGTAGGTTGTGATGTTGTTCCTGCTCCCGGAATTGGCTCAGAGTTAATTATCATACTATTGCTGAAATCTTCCTCTTCAGAACGACGAACATTCCAGCCAGCATTATTATATTCACTTTGTGTTTCCCATTGCAGAACAGGTGTGCCATCCATGCAAACGGCAGTGAAACTGCTCAGGATAACAGTATATGTAGGTTTGAGGAAACCAACTTCAAATGTTGTTGTACTATCCGTGATTGATGCTACTGTCAAAGGAAGAGTAACTGAACCTGTTTCCGGAATATCCCACTGTCCATTATAGTATGATGACCATTCCAAGCCATTATATAAGGCTAAAAGACTTTGCATTACCCCTGTGTAAGGCAAAGAAAACATAAAAATGTCGTCAATTTGCAAATTTCCGTTAATTATGATCACGTAGCTATAATCAGCATAGTACCAATATCCGTTCTGTATTTCATCATAAATCTGAAAATTTATCTCATATCCGGGTCCATCACCATCATCAGGAGGAACTACTATTACATTTCCTGCAATTTCTCCTATTTCTGGTAATGTAATTGGTGTAAGTAGAAAAGTAGTTTCCACATCATTAGCTGTTCCACCACCAGAACCATCAGGATCTCGAGATAATTTTCTTGAGTGTCTATCAGTTTGTATATTTGATGCCATATCTTGTCTGTTTATATTATAAGAATCTGGAAAATTGCTATTTACTGAAGTTCTTTCAATCTGCGGATTTGACCAAATAAGCTTGTAATGATTGCTTTCATCACTTTCCATCAATTTGGTATAGAATATATATTCCCCTGTCATGGGATCAATGAGTTTAATATTTATGCTGTTAGATAAAGTAAAAGTACCATAATAATTAGCATCTGCGTCATAATAGGGCTGCGATCCTGTATGAAATAAATGAGGAAATGCCAGCATGTTATTAAAGGCAAATCGACCATTTACATTTGTTGTGCCAATATTACTCTGGGAATTCCCTGTATTTAACCACATACACATATATTTACTCTGCTGAGAAGTAATTTCATTTGTATCATGAGCCCTGAATGTCGCCTCATAGCGGAAGATATTAGTTCCACCAATATTTGCTTGATTACCGGAAAAATCTTTGCCATCCCAGTTATAAGAATATGAACCATCTTCTAAAAAACCATCATGCAAATTTCTAATTAAGTGTTCTTTAAGATCAAATATATCAATCTTCACATCAGATGCTTCTGACACTAATAAATGGATAGTTGTTTGAGGTCTCATCGGATGTGGATCATTAAAACAACCATTAATGACGCTTACGTCCAATCCCGGTACAGCATGTCCATTGATATCTACTACAGAAATACTAAACAAATCGCCATTTGAATCATCATTGCCGCAACTCAATAAAAGTGCTGCCACGAGTATAATCAGCATTATTCTCATAATATCCTCCTTTAAAGCTTTCTACCATAAAATAATAATTTCCATTTTTTTGTTTTACAATTATAATTATCTTCACTACATTAAATCAGAGTTATGTAAAATTTATCTTTTATTCTATATTCAATTGCTGTTTTATAAAATTATTTTGTCAAGCACAATATTTCATCTTACTTAATTGGTCAGCTATCTATATTCTCCTATTTCTACTTCTTCAACTGCATTTATTATACCATATTTCACTGCCAAACTACTGAAAAAAGTGTTTCAAACTGCCAAACAGGTGTATCAACAAAGCACTATCTGACAAAAAAATGTCAGTACGTGCTTTGTTGTTCCTCCTTATAGCCTTTTTTAGCTTGAAATGTTGCTGAAATAGCTATGGGATGGGCGATTGAGATGTTGGGACTGGAGTTTGCATCATATTATAGGGGAAATTGGAGTGATTTTGATTATTTCAGTTTATTTCTGGGGGTATGTATGTAATAATGGTCAGTAGGGTTGTTATGGACTTGATGGACAAAATGGACTGTATGGACTTAAGGGATATACAATATTGCAGGAGATGAAAATTTCATGAAATTTGGAATATCTCTTGCTTCGATTAAGTTATAGATAATAAAAGAAATGAGGTGATAATGAAAAAGTTTGTGATATTGGCACTGGTGATATTTAGTGGATGGTTATTATTTGGAGCCTTACTGTATGATCAACCGGTGAGTGTGGAGCAGCCTGATGGCAGTAAATTGAATCTACTTGCAAGTGGAGATGAGTATTATAACTATCTTCATGACGCTAACGGCTATACTGTGGTTCAGAATCCTGAAACAGGTTATTATGTATATGGAACTATGTCCCGCGGAGTGTTAACTGCGAGTGACAATATAGTAAATGAAATGAATCCTGCTAGTTTAGGAATAAGCCCACATCTTCGTATAAGCAAAGAAGAATACCTTCAACGGAGAAGTCGATTTGATGTTCCTGAAAGATATCAGAGCCGTGCTCCTACAGAAGGAACTTTGAATAATTTAGTTGTATATATCAGGTTTGCTGATCAGAGTGAATTTCCAGAACCTCGCAGTGAATTTGATCCTTTATTTAATGCCGATGATGGAGAAACACCCTCAATGTATTCCTATTATCAGGAAGTATCCTACGAAACTCTTACTATCAGCAGCTCACATTATCCTATATCAGAAATGGACACAAATATGTCATATCAATCGGAATATCCCCGGGGATATTATTCACCTTATAATTACATCTCAAACCCGGAAGGATATGATGGCTGGGAAGAGAGAGCCGAGCGAGAGCAAACATTGCTGGCAAACGCCATTGAATTCATTGAACCGGAAGTTCCGGACTCTCTGGATATAGATGGCGATGAAGATGGACGGGTTGATAATGTATGCTTCATTATCAGAGGTGGAAATGATGGCTGGGCAGAATTATTATGGGCGCATCGCTGGTCATTATATATGGTGGATGCATATATAAACGGATACCTGGTGAGAGATTTCACATTTCAGCCACGAACTCAGGTGGAAGTGGGAACCTTGAATCATGAGATGTTCCATGCACTGGGAGCACCTGATCTATATCATTATAATTCCAATGTATATGCACCTGCTGCTGCGTGGGATATTATGGAAAGTGGTAATGGACATATGAGCGCTTATATGAAATATCGTTATGGCAACTGGATTGATGAACTACCCTTGATCAGCGAACCGGGCTTATATACCTTGCATCCAATGAGTGAAGGGGATGAAAATGTTTATCGTATAGCATCAAATAATCCAATGGAATATTTTGTGTTGGAATATCGTAAAAGAGTTGAAGGTACTTATGAGATGAATCTTCCTGGAGAAGGCTTACTAGTCTGGCGTGTTGATGGAACGCTTGATGGTCAAGGTAATGCAGATGGACCTCCAGACGAATTATATGTATATCGACCGGGTGGCGATTATAATAGTAATGGTAATCCCTCTGGAGCACCGTTCAATGCCGATTATGGCAGGACCGAATTCAATGATGAAACTGATCCTGCGGACTGGTTGCAGAATGGTGGATATGGAGGAATATTTATTCATCAGGTAAGTTCTGCAGGTGATAGCATCACATTCATCTATAATCCTGGTGAGGGCTTTATCGCAGGAACCATAACGAGTGATCAGGATGATGTTGATTTTACGCAGGGAATCGTAACGATTGGAGATGTTGAGATAATGCCCGGACCTGAAGGTGGATATTCTTATGTATATTATGAAGGCATTTATGATGTAAGTGCCTGGCTGCCGGGACATGGGATTGAGACTCAGACAATAGAAATAATCACAGGTGATATAACGATGCTTGATTTCGATCTATCATTTCTGGAAGCCCCTTATGAATTGACAGTAAATATGGAAGAAGCTCAAATGCACTTGGAATGGGAGTTTGATGATAGCTCAGCAGAAACTTTTGAGGATTTCAATGTGTATGTGAGATTAGGTGAGAACGGCAATTTCCAATCTATTGCCAGCACTACAGAAAATTATTATGAAACTACTCTTTCAAGTGCATTTGACTATGCATTTTATGTGATTGCAAATTACTCTAATGGAGATAGTGAACCTTCAAATATAATTGAAGTCGTTTTTTCACCAATTAATGAGGATGAATTGATCTTACCAGAGGTTGATGATTTTTACAGCTATCCGAATCCTTTTAATCCAGAAACTACAATACATTTTGCTTTGGCGGAAGCGGGGAAAGTACGATTGAGCATTTACGATATTAAAGGAAGATTAGTGAACACTTTGGTCAATAACATTCTTGATGAAGGTGCTCAGGCAATAAATTGGCAGGGCACAGACAGCCAGAGAAGAAAAGTAAGTTCAGGAGTATATTTTTACAGACTTGAAAGAGCTGGTGAACCAGTTAGAATAAAGAAACTTATTTTAATGAAATAAGATGTAAAAAATTTAAATTAAATAAATTAGAGATAAGGCAGACTTCGGTCTGCCTTTTTTTGTTATATCAGAAATAGGAATATTAGAATATAAGAATTGACTTATATAAGGATATTTTGACAATTGCAAATATAAATAATTAAGCGAGAGAAAATAGTTTATGGTGGTAAAAAGAAGTAAAAGCAGGAAAAGGAAAAGAAAGCCTGAGATACGGACAGTAAATTCTTATATGATGAGATATTTGTATTTCTTCCTGTGCCTGATTGTTCTCGTTGCTGGAATAGTGACAGGGATATTTTATTATTACAGCAAGGAACTTCCACCCCTTTCTGAATTACATCAATATGACATGAAGGTGGGCTCAGATGTATATGACCTGCATGATAATCTAATTCATACTTTTGCATTTGAACAACGAACCTTGACCAATGTGACAGAATTGCCTGATCATGTTAAAGACATCTTGATCTGTATTGAAGATAAAAATTTTAATAATCATTGGGGAATGGATTTAATGGGCTTTATCCGCTCTATGCTGATAAATATAAAAACCCGTAGTTTCTCACAAGGTGCATCTACTATTACACAGCAGCTTGCCAGAAATCTGTTCCTTTCACTTGATAAGACTATCCCACGTAAAATAAAAGAATTGATGCTGGCAGTTCTGATTGAGCGTAATTATTCTAAAGAAGAGATATTGGAGATCTATTTAAATAAGGTGCCGTTTGGTACAGGAACTTACGGGATAGAAGCGGCGAGTATGAAATTTTTTGGAAAGACTGCCAAATTTCTGACTATATCTGAAGCATCTACACTGATCGGATTAATCCAATTGCCCAATGCCTATTCACCCAAATATCATCCGGATAGATCATTATGGCGTAAAAATCTGGTTCTGAATAGATTAAAAGATGAAAAAGTGATCAGTACATTGCAATATTATGAAGCTAAGGAAGATTCTATACACTTGGTTAAAGCGGAATCAATGGGAACAGCCAAAGATTATTTTATTGAATATATCAGACCAATTCTGGAGCGTAAATACGGTACTCATACACTTTTTGGAGGAGGGCTAAAGATATATACCACCCTTGATGCTGATTTGCAGGAATATGCTGATAGTCTGCTTAATAGAGAATTGATCAAGTTTGAGAATAAAAACGATTACGAAGTCAAATATACTGATTTACCTGCTGACACAGTTAATATAGTCACAAATTACGTGCAGGGTGGAGTATTTTCGATAGAGCCGGAAACTGGATATGTGAGAGTATTAGTTGGAGGCAGGAATTTTAATCACAGCAAGCTGAACAGGATGATGCAGTCAAACAGACAACCGGGATCTGCTTTTAAACCTATAATGTACACCACAGCATTGGATAATGGTTATACTCCAGCTAGTGTAATCCAAGATGAGCCGGTCTGTTTTATTGAAAGAGACAGTATTTTCTGGCAGCCACATAATTATTCCAGAGAGACGTTTGGCTATCTGCGCATGCGTGATGCCTTAAGGAAATCAAGGAATATCTGGGCTATCAAGATGCTTTATGACCTTACGCCTCAAAAAGTGAAACAATATGCCCGTCGTTTTGGGATTTCTACTCCAATCTGGGCAGTATATTCCATGGCTATAGGTACAAATGTCGTATATCCTTATGAATTGATAAGTGCATATACTACATTTCCCAATAACGGCTATCGGGTGAAACCCATTTTTATCCGCAGGATAGAGGATAGTGAAGGTAATCTAATAATTAGTAATGAACCAGAGCGGATCAAAGTTGTAAATGAACAGGTAGCCTGGCTGATGACGAATTTGATGCAAAGCGTAACTGAAGATGGCACTGGAGTGGGAATACGTTGGCGGGGATATAAATGGACAGCAGGAGCAAAAACAGGAACAACAGATGACTTTCGAGATGCCTGGTTTATTGGTTATAATCGAAAGCTGGTTACTGGTATCTGGGTAGGTTTTGATAATAATGAATCGTTGGGTAAAAGCCAGAGTGGAGCCACAGCCGCCTTACCCGCCTGGCCTTACATCATGAAAAAGGCTATTGAACTTGATTCACCTCTTAATAATCAAGGCAAACCTATCGTTGACGGCTCTCGCTATGAATTTGATAAACCAGATAATATTATCACTAAAACCATTTCTAAAGAAACCGGGTTATTACCTGCAAATCGCTATGAAGAAACAATTGATGAGTATTTTATTGCTGGTACAGAGCCTAATGCGCTATCTGATTCATTGAATTATAATTTTCTGCCAACTATATATCGTGAAAATTACAAAGATTCTGTAGTATTTGATCTGGGTGGTAAACCTTTTGATTATCCTGATTCCACTCGTTATCTGGTAAAAAATCTAAATCCTGTTTTACGTGATTCTATCAATTATTGGAGACCCTTAGCAATAAGGGCAGAATTTGATTCGCTGGTATATTATCTAAATGGTGAAGCCTATCTTGCTCCAAACTGGGTTGACAGCCTTTTCATTATCAGAAATAAAATTGCTGGTCTGGACAGTCTGGGAAATATAATTCCATTAGAAGACAGCACAGCAGTTAACTACGTTTATGGTGACAGTATTCGTTACCACTTTAAACCAGTGGTATTTGCAGAGAGCATAATTGACAGCGTATTTTATTATCTGGGAGGTAAGGGACATCCCTGGCCATCAAATCAGCTCTGGCAAAAGGAGAGTCTGCCCCGAAGACCTGATCTGCGCGGAGCAGTAGTATATCGAGATCAGAAAGTAGTAGAAATCCCTGACAGTCTTCTGTACTGGATGGAATCTGATAGTATGCTGGTTGACAGCCTGGCAGTTGAAGAGCGAAATCTGATGGATTTGTGGCATATTGAGTCATCTGAAGATGCTCAGGACATACCTGAATAAATGCTTTGGAACTTACTATTATTATTCACAGCATGTGGAAGCTTGATCTATTACTATTATTTGATACTGAGCTGGAAAGGTTACAGTCAGCCGAGAAAAGAATTGATGGCTGGCAGAGAAAAAGTTTCTGTTGTTATCTCAGCCAGAAATGAATCAGAAAACATCAGAGAATTGATAATGCGATTGCGTAATCAGAATTATCCAGAAGATCTTTATGAAGTAGTAATTGCTGATGATGGTTCAGAGGATGGTACGGGTGATTTAATCAGGCAATATTCTGGCAGCTGGGATAATCTGAAGATAATTGAAATAGACAGGATAACTGCAGAACATCCTGGGAAAAAGAATGCGTTGCAGCAAGGTGTTGATTATGCTTCAGGGGATATCATCCTGATCACAGATGCAGATTGCAGACCTGGCAGGAATTGGATTTTATCAATGGTATCCTGCTTTGAATCAGATATAGATATGGTGGCTGGATTATCACGGATAGAATGCAATGAATGTAATAAATATGGAAGTGTTCAATGGTATGAGTATTTTGATTTCATGGCAATGTATGCAGTAGCGGGAGGATTGATCCTTTCTGGTAAGTATTTTTCCTGTTCAGCTCAAAATCTTGGCTATCGAAAATCAAGTTGGGAAAAAGTGGGAGGGTATCAGCAGATCATGCATTTGGTATCAGGAGATGATGTTAATCTGATGCAATTATTTAGAAAAGCTAGCCTGAAAGTCACATTTAATCGTTCTGCTGCGAGTTTTATGTCAACAACATCGATAAACAACTGGAGTCAATTTCTTAACCAGCGTATGCGTTGGGCATCAAATACAGGATTACAAATAAATTTGAATCCTGAGTTTTTTATTTATCTTATTAGTGTAATTGTGATCACTTTTTCACCCTGGATAATAATGATGATGAATTGGCAGTTTGGTATGTGGTTGCTTATTGTCAGATTATTAATCGAAATGAGTTTCATAAAAAATGTATTTCATCGCATAAAAGCAGAAAATAAAATTTGGTTGAGCTATCCTCTCTGGATGATAATTCAACCTGTATATATGATCATAGTTGCTTTTGGAGGTTTTTTCTCACTCTACAAGTGGAAATTATAAGGAGAAAATATGAAAAAATTATTAATATTTATTTTATTAATCATAATTTTACAGATTTATTCTCAAAGTGAATTTGACGAGTGGCTTAAGAATCAGAATCAGGAATATTCAAACTGGAAAAGCCAGATGGACAAGAACTTTTCGGAATTTCTAGAAAAAGGCTGGGAGATGTATGATATCGATATACCTGTAGAGAGAGATTCCATCCCTAAACCCGTAGATATTCCTAATCCTGTGGGTCATCAATGTCCTGATCTTACTGCTGGAGAAATTGTGGAAGTGGGAGATGAAAATATTGAATCTGAATTACCATTAGTAACTGAAATTCTGGAGGATGTTCAACGTGAACAATTAATGTATGCAGTCTCAAAAGGTACAGAATCTTTACGCCTCTCATTCTGGGGTCTTATCTTTAATCTCAATTATAATAGTAATATGAGCATTATTAACATTGATAAATGTAATGCTTCTACTATAGCAGATTTTTGGGGTAAGATCAGCAATACTGATTATGAGTTAATAATAAGTGATCTGCAAAAGATGAAGGAAAGATTCAAACTCAATGACTGGGCTTATAGCCAATTGATCTATCAAACCGGAGAAGAAATCTATCAGAATACCAATATGTCAAACTTGTTCACCTGGTTTATACTTACAAAAAATGGCTATGATTGCAAAGTAGGATATAGTGAAGATAATATATACCTGATGCTGGCAACTGAAAATACGATTTATGGTGAACCGCATCTTGCACTTGAAGGAAGAGACTATTATTCTGTTGATCTAAAAGGTGATGAAATTAAGCCAGTCTCAATATATACCTATGATGGGAAATATCCCGATTCCGACGACCTGATAGACCTGAATATCTCATCTACCCCTTACCTTGATGAGGTGGTTGTTGAGCGTAAATTGAGCTTTTCATATGGAGATAATACCTGGACAATACCTGTTAAACAGAATAAAATCCTGGTAGAATTTCTCGCAGAATATCCTGCTACTGATCTATCTGTTTATTTCAAATCAGAAATATCTCCTATGTTGAAGCAATCTTTAAAAGAAGGATTGGAGCCCATACTTGAAGGACGCTCTGAAGCCGAAGCTTTAAATATCCTCTTAAGGTTTGTACAGAAAGCATTTAAATATCAAACCGATGATGCACAATTTGGTGAAGAGAACAGTCTTTTTCCAGAGGAAACTTTTTATTATGAGTACTGTGATTGTGAAGATAGATCATTTCTATTTTCGTATCTGGTTGAAGAATTTCTGGGTCTTGAGGTAATTGGATTAGATTATCCTGGTCACATAGCCACAGCCGTCCAGATGAACTTTGATATTGAAGGAGATAAAATCACCTATAATGACACAGAATATCTTGTATGTGATCCTACTTATATTAACGCTGATATTGGAGTAGTAATGCCCCAATTCTCAAATGTGCAACCGGAAATCATCAGATTCCGGTAAGCGGAGGTACCATGAAAATAGTTCTATTTGATGATGTGAGTTACAGGCATTTTTTCCCCTTAACCTATACACGTTCAACTTCTGATCTGCGTGTAGGTATTCTGAAACTACGACAGAGATTGAATCTTTTTCTTGATAACACAGATAATTATCTGATTGTAGGAGATTATCTTAGGGATATTTACCATGAACGGCATCAAGACTGGTTTATTAATCAGTTACCTGAAGATGATATCTTACTGGTGAATACGCGCACAAAAATAAATCAGGAACTGGCAAAGAAAATATTGAGTCTACCTCTTGATCATTATCTAAGTAGTCAGGGAGAGCTTGTAGCTGCCAGGTTGGAAGTTGATGAACAATCTCTTGCTGCTGATCAGGTGGAATCATTACTGATTGGGATGAGAGAAGAAAAACTGGAAGATGATCTGCTTTGGAACTGGTTATGGAATCTTATCGCTGAAAATGGTAAATACATCAGTCAAGACTTTGAAATGGTTTTCAATGACAAAGATAATAATTTTGAAACGGAAATAGGTGTAACAATATTAAATCCCTATAACGTCTGGATTGGTGAAGGAGTAACTATTAAGCCAGGAGTTGTGATAGATGGTTCAGAAGGACCTGTAGTAATCGATGAAGGTAGCTTAATAATGCCTAATGCTGTAATAACAGGGCCAGTATATATCGGTAAAAAAAGCATTATCAAAGCGGGAGCTACTATCTATGAGAACACTTCTATTGGTCCAGTTTGTAAAATCGGGGGTGAAGTTGAAGGTTGTATCATCCAGGGATTTACAAATAAACAGCATAGCGGATTTCTGGGGCACAGTTACCTGGGAGAATGGGTAAATTTGGGGGCTGGCACCAGCAATAGTGATCTTAAAAATAATTATAAACCAATAAAAGTACATAGCATTCATCATGAAGAAAAGATTGAAACTGGTATGCACTTCCTGGGGTGCCTGATAGGTGATCATTGCAAGATCGGAATAAATAGTACGATAAATTCTGGTTCGGTCATTGGTTTTGGCTGCAATATTTATGGAGAAACAATGGTAAAAGATTTTATTCCTAATCTCCGTTGGGGAGAATCTGGTAAATTATATGGCTACCAGAAGGACAAATTTTTTGAAACAGTCTCAATGGTTAAGCAGCGCCGAGGATTAAGTTTGAGCGAGTCAGAAAAAGAGCTTTACATGAAACTGGAACATCTGGAGTCTGACAATAATAATAAAATAATATAACCTCTTTTATTAAAGAGAGTTATCGGAGATATTGATGCAGGAGTTTGTGGA
The DNA here is from genome assembly GCA_030765845.1 of Candidatus Stygibacter australis. Classification (NCBI taxonomy): domain Bacteria; kingdom Pseudomonadati; phylum Candidatus Cloacimonadota; class Cloacimonadia (SeqCode); order Cloacimonadales (SeqCode); genus Candidatus Stygibacter; species Candidatus Stygibacter australis. The sequence goes on along the minus strand of JAVCDJ010000058.1, from coordinate 29,317 downwards.
AATAATTTTCCGGTCTCAACGGACAGGATATTTTGAGAATAAATTGAATCTGGAATTAGAACCAGATCAGCGAGTGATTTGTCGCGTTGAACGCGGAGAAGATATTGGTAGAATAATTAATTGTGCCTATACTGGACAGGAACTTGAAGAGAGAAGTAAAAATAATGAGATAAATCCCATTACCAGAATAGCAACTGATAAAGATCTTGAACAAATCCACCACATAGAAGAAAAAGAAAAGGAAGCACAAGCAAAATTCCTGAAATTGATGACCAAGTATCCCTTTGAAATGAAATTGCTGGATACTGTATATCAATTTGACGGTAATAAATTAACCTTCTTTTTTTCTGCTGATGGCAGAGTAGATTTTAGAGACTTTGTGCGTGAGCTGGCAACAGAATTTCGCACCAGGATCGAGCTTCATCAAACCTCTGGCAGAGAAGATGCAAAGCGATATGGTGGCTTTGGAATGTGTGGCTGCCAATATTGCTGTGTTTCATTTCTGAAGAAATTCAACCAGGTAAGCATTCAAATGGCAAAAGATCAGAATCTAATAGGTAATTTAAGTAAGATTTCTGGTCCCTGTGGCAGATTGCTCTGTTGTCTTCATTATGAAGAAGACTTTTATCTAAAGAAAATCGAAGAATTTCCAGTGGTTGGTGAACATCTAAAACGCAATGGCAGAATGTGTGTTGTGGTAAAAAATGACTATTATAATGATCAGATCTACTTGAAACCTCCTGATGAAGATATGGAGATATTGACTTTTGATCAATATAAAAAACTGATCAATATGGAGAATGAAGAAAACAAGACTGATGCCTAAAACTTCTATCTTGTCATTACTCCCGGCTGAATTGGAAGACGCAATTTCTGAACTGGGAGAAAAGAAATATAGATCAAAACAGCTTATGAATTGGATATATCAACAGAATATTCTTGATTTTACTAAAATGAGCAATTTCGCAAAGAATACGATCCAGACTTTCAATGATCATTTCACAACTTATGTTCCTTTTGTAGATAAAATTTCTCACTCTGATGATGGTACCCGAAAATACCTTCTAAAACTGATTGATGATAATTATATCGAAATGGTTTTGATCCCTGCTGAAGATAAACTCACTCTATGCATATCTTCTCAAGCCGGTTGCAAGCGAGGATGTATATTTTGTTCAACCAGCCGTTTAGGATTAATACGAAACCTAAGTGTGGAAGAAATAACAGGTCAGGTATATCTTGCCCGTCAGCTGGCAGGTGAATCAAAAATTACAAATATTGTTTTCATGGGAATGGGCGAACCTCTGGATAATCTGGAAAGCGTAATTAAAGCAATCAGAATATTGCAAAATGATCAATGCTTTTCCCTTAGTCCCAGAAGGATCACGGTATCCACCTGCGGAATAATACCTGGGATCAAGCAATTGTCAGAGACTGGATTAAAAGTTAAATTGGCAGTTTCATTAAATTCAGCTATAGATGATAAAAGATCTGAGATAATGCCGATAAATGTTAAATATCCCTTATCAGAATTAAAGCCCGCTCTGCAGCAATTTACTAAAACCAGTCATTTCAGGATCACCTTTGAATATGTTTTGATTCCGGGATTTAATATGGATATCAAAGACCAGAAAGCATTGAGAAAATTCACTGGTGATATATCCAGTAAGATAAACCTAATACCCTGGAATCCTATCCCTGGTTTAGATTGGAATAAACCCTCAGAAAAAGAAGTAAATAACTTTATGAATATTATGTATAAATTATCTGCAGTACCAATAACATTACGGAATAGTAGAGGTCAGGATATTAATGCTGCCTGCGGTATGCTGGCAGGTAAAAGAAGAGAAAGTCCCACCAGTTGATGAGACTTCTCATATAATGATTATTTAATTATTTCTAATATTTTCTTAGTGATTTCCTGCATGACCTTAGCTGCATCCAGCTTCCCGTAATCATAAATGTATGGTCTGCCTTCATCACCTGTAACTACTATATTAGGATCTATAGGGATACTTCCCAATATTCTCACCTTAAAATCTTCTGCTGCTTTCTTTACACCAGTACCAGCAAAAATATCGATCATTTCATCACAATGTGGACATTTAAAAGAGGCCATATTCTCAATAAGTCCCAGTACAGGCACTTTGAGCATCTCAGCAAAGCGAATTGATTTTCTGGCATCCAAAAGTGCCACATCCTGAGGGGTAGACACTATAATTGCACCATCCATTGCACCTATTGTTTGAATTGCTGAAAGTGGTTCATCTCCTGTTCCAGGAGGACAATCCACTATCAAAAAGTCAAGATCAGGCCAGTTTATATCAGATAAAAATTGTTTAATAGCACCTATTTTAAGTGGTCCTCTCCAAATCACAGGATCATCAGGATTCTGCAGCATGCTGGCTAAGGTGATAGCATATAGGTTATTTACTATTCTGATCGGTTTTGCTCTTACACCGTCTTCACTGACTTCCAGTTTTTTATTCTCAATACCCAGCATTTTAGCTATTGATGGACCATGGATATCTACATCCAGAATTCCAACTTTCTTACCCTGTAATGCCAATCCGTAGGCAAGATTTACTGAAACAGTGCTCTTCCCCACACCGCCTTTTCCACTGATGACAACTATCTTATGCTTGATCCGAGCCAGATTGTCTTTTAAATGCTCTTCAGATAATTGCTTATCTGCTTGAGTTTGTCCATTGCTCATAAAAAACCTCCATAATATTTTTCTTTGAGTCGAAGTTTTATATGTCTAACTTTGTGTCAACTGTTAATAGGTAATGCAGCTATAGTTGAACAACAAGCACGTACTGACATTATTTTGTTAGATAATTCTTTATTGTTCCGGCAAATATCAGGTTGAAGCCAATTAATAATTATAATATTATATAGTTAAGGAAATAAGGTAGCATAAATTGTGATATGGTTATATCAATTTCTGGTTACGGTTAAAATTTTACTGAAGAAATTAATAGGGTATATTACTGGTAATCTTATTACTTGACTTTAAAAAGGGGGTTTTAAGGTTGGCACAAAGTAATCATAAAAACAAAATAAGGAGATGTATGATGAAGAAAAAGGTATTAATAATGGGTGCAGCAGGTAGAGATTTTCATAATTTCAATCTCTATTACCGTGACAACGAGAGCTATAACGTTATCGCCTTCACAGCAACCCAGATCCCGGGAATCGATGATAAGAAATATCCTGCTGAATTAGCAGGTAAATTATATCCAGCAGGGATCCCAATCAAACCTGAAAGTGATCTTATAGATCTTATCAAAGAATATGATATCGATCAGGTGCTTTTTGCCTATAGTGATGTTCCTTATGAACGCGTTATGCACAATGCTGCTATGGTAAATGCCGCTGGAGCAGATTTTATCATGATGGGAACAAAACTTAGCCGTGTGAAAACTACAAAACCACTCATCACTATATGTGCTACAAGAACAGGATGTGGCAAGAGCCAGACAACCAGAGAAGTAGTGAGAGTACTTAAGGAAATGGGAAAGAAAGTAGTTTCTATTCGTCATCCCATGCCTTACGGTGACCTTGTGGCTCAGAAAGTACAACGTTATGCTGAGCTTGCTGATCTTAAAAAGCACAAATGCACAATCGAAGAAATGGAAGAATATGAACCTCATATCGCCATGGGATCAGTTATCTATGCTGGCGTGGATTATGAAGCGATAGTTCGCGAAGCAGAAAAAGAAGCCGATATTATTTTATGGGATGGTGGAAATAATGACACACCCTTCTATACATCAGATAAGGAATTGAAAATCCTTGTTGCTGATCCTCACAGAGCTGGTGATGAAATGAGCTATTATCCTGGCGAAACTAATCTTCACCTTGCTGACATTGTAGTTATCAATAAGATTGATTCTGCAGATCCAGAAGGCATACAGATAGTTCGTGATAATATCAGAGAACAAAATCCTAATGCCATCGTAGTAGATGCAGCAAGTCCTGTCACAGTTGACAAACCAGAACTTATTAGAGGCAAGAAAGTTCTCGTAGTAGAAGATGGACCAACTCTTACTCATGGTGAAATGACTTATGGAGCAGGAATTGTGGCAGCAGAGAAATATGGTGCTGAAGACTTAGTTGATCCAAGACCATGGGCAGTAGGTGAAATCGCCGCAACTTTTGCTAAATATCCAGAGATTGGTGAATTACTCCCAGCAATGGGTTACGGTGACCAGCAGATCAAGGATCTGGAAACCACAATAAATGATACTGAATGTGACCTTGTAGTTATTGGTACTCCAATAGATTTAAGAAGGATCATAAATATCAAGCATCCAGCTGTTCAGGTTGGATACGAACTTCAAGAGATTGGAAAGCCTACTTTGAAACAACTTATAGGTGATTTTTTGAAATAGACTCAGTTTACTGAGATAAAATAAAAAAGAAGAGTCCTCGGACTCTTCTTTTTTTTTACTTAATTATCTATTCCTTTCAACTCACTTCTGAACCGTCATCAATGTCAGCCATAGGAGTGAGAAGTGTGAGGTTATTATTATCATCACTTGCTGCCAGGATCATACCCTGGGAAGAAATACCCATTATATTTCTTGGTTTAAGATTGATCAGCATCAATACTTTTTTCCCTGTCAAATCTTCCAGAGCATAATATTGGGAAATCCCTGAAACTATCTCGCGAGTTTCTGAACCAATTTTAACCTGAAGTTTAAGAAGCTTCTTAGACTTTTTTATCTTTTCAGCTTTTAATATTTTCACTATCCGCATTTCCATTTTCATGAAATCATCATACTCTATTTCAGGTTTGTGTTCCAGTATAGCAGTGTTTTCCTGATCACTCTCCATCAGTTTCAGTTGTTCTTCTATCTGTTCATCAGTAATCTTTAGGAATAAAGGAGCAACAATACCAATTTGATATGATGTCAACTCCTGAGTAATATTCTGCCAGGAGAATATATCATTTAAATTCATCATTTTACGTAATTCCATCATCTTCGAAGGCAAGATGGGTGTCATGACAATTGTTATTTTACGCAATAATTCCAGGCATACATATAAAGTCTCACTTGCATGCTCTTTATCAGTTTTAATTGCTTTCCAGGGAGCTCTTTCATCGAAATAGCGGTTACCGACACGGGCAATATCCATAAGTAAGCCTGTAGTTTTGCGTACACGGTAATTTCTGTAGCAGGATTCTATTTCATCAATTAAATTCTGAACTTCAACAAAAGCAGTCTTAGAGGAATCAGAGAAATAATCCGGACGTTGTGTTTTTCCATCAAAGGATTTTTTGGTGAAAGTGAACACACGGTTTGCCAGGTTACCTAAAATATTTGCCAGTTCATTATTAATGCGAGCTTGAAAATCCTGCCAGGTGAAATCTGCATCTCTGCTTTCCGGAGCATTCGCAGCCAAAACGTAACGCAGTAATTCACCATCAAAATATTTAAGATATTCATCTACCCAAATGGCATAATTTCTACTGGTTGATACTTTGCTGCCTGCAATATTAAGATACTCATTAGCAGGAATATCATGTGGAAGTATGTAGGGCTCATTCTGCTCCATTAGCACTGATGGCCAGATCAGAGCATGAAAAGGAATATTGTCTTTTCCTATGAAATGGATCAGCTTGCAATCAGGATCAAACCAGTAATCTTTCCAACGGTCAGGAACACCAATTTTGTCTGCCCATTCCACAGTTGAAGAGATATATCCAATAGGAGCATCGAACCAGACGTATAGAACCTTGCCGTGGGCATCTGGCAATGGAACCGGTATTCCCCAGTCAATGTCCCTTGTAATAGCTCTTTCTATTAATCCTTCATTAAGCCAGCCCATAATGAAATTCAGAACATTATCTTTCCAGTAGGTTTTTGTACCCAGCCATTCCTTAAGCATATTTTCAAATTTGGGTAGTTCCAGATACCAATGATTAGTCTCTTTGATAACAGGAGTATTCCCACAGATTTTGCACTTTGGCTCGATGAGTTCAGTGGAGTTTATCAGTTTGCCACAACTATCACACTGATCACCTCTCGCACCATCTGTCTTACAAAAAGGGCAGATACCTTCAATATAACGATCAGCAAGGTATCTTTTATCATGCTCGCAATAAAACTGCTGACTTGATTTCTGGATAACATAACCCTTATCAAGTAAACTGAGGAAAAACTTCTGGGATAGTTCGTGATGGTAATCTCTGGCAGTTCCTGAGAAATTATCAAAATTGATATTAAGCCCCTTGAAACTTTGCTCTATCTGATCATGATAAAAGTTCACAAGTTCCCTTGGCGTTATCCCTTCCTTTTCTGCTTTTATAGAAACAGGAGCCCCATGTTCATCAGTTCCTGAAACAAAGATAATATTTGATCCGATCAAGCGATGAAAGCGAACAAAGATATCTGCAGGAAGATAGGCTCCTGCTACATGACCTATGTGCACTGGTCCATTTGCATAGATCAAAGCACTGGTTACTAATATTTTTTCCAAAACATTCTCCTTATATACTGATAAGGCAATTTTTTTGTAAGAGTGCCATTATACGTCAAGTAATATGGCATAAATGACGCAAAATTTATGCATTCTTTCCTGCCATGAAACCTGTTGAGAAGGCTATTTGAAGATTAAATCCTCCTGTATAGGCATCTACATCAATGATCTCTCCAGCAAAATATAAACCTTCTACCAGACGGGATTGCATTGTATGAGGATCAATTTCATTTACGCAGATACCTCCGGAGGTAACGATCGCTTCTGCTAAAGGTCTGAATTTTGTTAAGGTAATTGTCATCTCTTTTAATAGCTTTATCAATCTTTTTCGTTCAATTTTATTGATACTGTGGGCTGGTCTGTCAGGTTCAATTTCGCTTAGTTTCACTATGACACTGATCATTTTTTGAGGTAACAAAGATTTTAGCATATTCTGGTACTGTTTATTGTGATTTAGCTCTATTTCTCTCAACAATCTTTTATCAAGTGCTTTTTCATCAAGTGCTGGCTTAAGGTCGATGATTAGTTTTATACTTTCAAAATTCTTAATATGCGAGGAAGCTGATAAAATTATCGGTCCGCTTACTCCATAATGAGTAAACAGCATTTCTCCAAATTCTTTGTAAATTGTTTTGTGGTTATTATTAATAATTTTGATCTCAACATTTTTTAATGAAAGTCCCTGCATTTCTGTTACCCAGCTTTCTGCTGTTTCTATTGGAACCAGTGCGGGTTTCAGAAGATTTGTGGTATGTCCAAGTTTTTCGGCAAAGCGATATCCATCTCCGGTTGAACCTGTCTGAGGGTAACTTTTTCCACCAGATGCGATGACAAGTGCCTTTGCTTTATAGATATTCTCATTATGAGTCAGAATCTGGAACTCGTTATGGATTCTGGCTATATTTGTGACCTTGTCTTTGATCACTTCTACACGATTTAGTGTTAAAAACTTATTAAGTGCAGAAACAATATCACTTGCTTTATCACTTTCAGGGAATACCCTGTTACCTCTTTCAATTTTACATTTGACTCCCAGTTTTTCGAAGAATTGTATAGTATCTTCAGAAGTAAATTGATAAAAGGCATTTGTGAGAAACTTACCATTTTTGGGACAATTCCTGATAAGAGATTGAACATCAGAAGCATTAGTGAGATTGCATCTACCCTTTCCGGTTATCTGCAATTTTCTGCCTATTTGATCATTTTTTTCTATTAATAGTACTTTTTTGCCCTGCTCAGCAGATGTACCTGCTGCCAGGCATCCTGAAGCCCCTCCTCCTATTACAATGACATCATACATATTTCAACTCTTTTTTTTATACCTTTATAACTAATATTATTACTGCTAATCAGCAAATACAATATTTTATATTAGTTTATATCTGTAAATATTTAATCTTTATCAATAAAAATTTATCGTTTGACAGTTGTTATATATTATCGATATTATGCTTATGTAATCAATGTGAGATTCTAAGGGGGTATAATATGCAGGAAAACGAAAGAAAATTTTATTACTACAGGGATCTAGTCCTTTGTTTGGGAGAAATAAAAGGACTGATGGTACGACACGCACAGGCTAACTGGTTTTTAGAAATAATTTACAAAAATGGTTCTATAATGAGTTATGAATGCATTCATAAAGATGAAGCACAAAATCTTTTAAGTGAATTATCCTGTATGTTGGATGCAGAACAAATAGTATTAAAAGATAAATTTTAGATTATCGAGAGGTTATAGTTATTTCTCCAGCATAAAAGGGTTGAATAGCACCATTGGGCAATTTAAGCAAAATTGCTCCTACAGGAGAAATCCCTAAATACTGTCCTGAATATTCAGCAAATTCTGTACTTATTTTAAGCTGATGATCCCTTAAAAGGTCATGGCTCATATAATATTTTTCATCCAATTTGTACTCACTTAGATATTCTGGAAGCTCTGCACTAAGAGTATTTAGAAACTCCGTAATAATATCAGTTGAACTAAAGATTCTGCTGGTTTCGATTTTCAATGAAGTTGCAATAGATTCCAATTCGGCAGGGAATTTATCAATATTGGTATTCAATCCAATTCCAGCAAGATAGTAATTACTTCTCGGAAGGTATTTCACTATTATTCCCGCCAGTTTCTTATTATTCATATATAGATCATTAGGCCATTTTATCGCCAGTTTCATTAACGGATTGCTGATTAATGATTCAAGAGTTTTCAAGAGCTGTAATCCGCAGAAAAGTGTAAAGTTTGATTTAAATGTGAAACCATATATCCCCAGTGTGAACCAAAGCCCTCCTGATGGAGAATACCAGTAATTCCCTTTACGTCCGATTCCATTACCCTGTTTATCTGCAGTAATCAGAAAGTTTCCCGAGAAATTGCTGCTTTCAACTAATTCTTCGGCTTTTTCCATTGTGCTGGAAATATAATTGTAATGAAGATAATGGTCTAAAAAGGGATGAGTGAAATTATTCATATCAGATAATCAACATAGCATCGCCATAGCTAAAAAAACGGTATTTGTTTTCAATAGCTGCTGCATAAGCTTTCATGATGTTTTCATATCCGGCAAATGCACTTACAAGCATTAATAAAGTGGATTCAGGTAAATGGAAATTAGTTATTAAACCATCAATAACCTGGATATTTCGTCCACCCGGATAGATAAATATATCTGTGTAGTGAGATCCACTTGATACGATTCCGTGATCAGCAAAACTCTCCAGAGTTCTGGTAGATGTTGTTCCAACACTGATTATCCGTCTTCCTTCTTCTTTTGCCTGATTAATTGTTTTTGCAGTAGAGTCTCTGATAATGCAATATTCTCTATGCATATTATGGTCCTTAATACTATCATTTTTCACTGGCCGAAATGTTCCAAGCCCCACATTTAGATCTACCTCTGTGATTATCACGCCCTTTTGTTTTAGGTCAGCAAGTAACTGATTTGTGAAATGCAGTCCTGCTGTAGGTGCAGCTACTGATCCTGGGTTATCGGCATACACTGTCTGATAGGTAAGTTTATCTCTTTCTGTTGCTTCCCTGGTTATATATGGAGGTAAAGGTACTTTTCCTTCGTTTTGCAAAATTTTAAAAAAATCACCTTGATAGTGGAATTTTATTATTCTGGAACCTTCTTCCCCATAGGAAAGTACTTCTGCCTGAAGTGCATCACTTATCATCACCTTTGCCCCGGGTTTCAAGCGTCGCCCTGGTTTCACAAGACATTCCCAAACCTGATCTTCCTGCTGATTAAGCAGAAATATCTCTACATCCGCACCTGTATCTTTTTTACCAAATAGTCTTGCTGGTATTACTCGGGTTGTATTCACTACCAGCACATCACCAGCTCTCAGATAATTCCCAATTTCCTGAAAAATATGATGCTCTATTCTGCCAGTAGTTTTATCTACAACCAGCAGACGGGATTCACTTCTCTTTTCCAGCGGATACTGTGCTATCAGCTCTGAAGGAAGGTCATAATAATATGAACTTGTTTTACTTAAGTCTTTACTCATAGGTATTATCAGGGCAAGCCTTATGGGTATAAGACTTGCCCGTTGGTATATTATTTAGCAACTATTGATACCAATTTATTAGGAACAACGATGATCTTCTTTATACTCTTCCCTTCCAGATGCTTCACAACATTCTCATTTTCCAAGGCTGCTTTTTTTACTTCCTCTTGACTGGTATTTGAAGGTACAACAATCTTACCACGAATTTTTCCCATTATCTGGATCACATAGGTGGTTTCTTCCTGTACCAGGTATTCTTTATTAAATACAGGTAATCCGGCTTCATGTAATAAGCTTGTATTCCCGGTTAACTCCCACAATTCCTCACTAATATGAGGAGCAAAGCAATACATTGCCTGAGGTATTTTCATGCAGGCTTCAGCAAACACACTCTGTTCATCAGAATTCAGCTCATCTGGATTTCCTATACCATAAACATTGTTCAAATGCTCCATGATGGCTGCTATAGCCGTATTGAATTGCAGCCTGTCTTCTATATCATGCAAGACTTTCCACACCATGTGGTGTGTACTGAAACGCAGCTTTTTTACTTCTTCTGATAAATTATCATCATTATAAGCTGAAGAAGCACTTTTGATCAAATCCAGATAATCATCAAATATCCTCCAGACACGATTCAAAAACCTGAAAGCACCCTTTACTCCAGTATCACTCCACTCTGAATCCTTCTCAGGTGGTGAACTGAATAGCATAAACATCCTCACTGTATCAGAACCAAAACGATCAATGATATATTGAGGATCTACTACATTCCCCTTGCTCTTAGACATTTTGGCTCCATCTTTAGTCACCATACCCTGTGTGAGTAATCTTGCAAAGGGCTCATCACAACTTACCATCCCGATATCACGCATAAATTTATGGAAGAATCTGGCATATAATAGATGCATACAGGCATGCTCAATACCGCCTATATACTGATCCACCGGCAGCCACATATCTGCTGCCTTTTTGCTGAATGGTATCTTATCATTGGTAGAATCTGCATAACGCGCAAAATACCATGAGCTATCTACGAAAGTATCCATTGTATCAGTTTCCCGCTTAGCTGATCCTCCACATTTGGGACAGGTTGTATGAACCCATTCATCCACACTCAAAAGTGGATTGCTGGTTGTTTTACCTAATTGAACATTATCTGGCAGCAATATGGGTAAGTCTTCATCTGGGACTAATACTTCTCCGCATTTATCACAATATATTACAGGTATGGGATTTCCCCAATACCTTTGACGACTTACTCCCCAATCCCTTAGTCTGTAAGTGATCGTGGTATCACCCATCTTATTTTCTGCCATCCATTCTGAAATTGCTGACTTGCTTTCGCCGCTGTCCATACCGTCAAACTGTCCTGAATTTACCAGTATTCCAGGTTCTATATATGCTTCCTGCATTTCTTCCAGAACCAGACTTTTATCTTCATTCTGAATTACTATCTTCATGGGAATGTCATATTTCCGGGCAAATTCAAAATCTCGCTGGTCATGAGCAGGTACTGCCATGACGGCGCCGGTACCATAATCCATCAGCACGTAATTTGTGATCCAGATCTGCACTTTTTCCCCATTAACAGGATTGATGCAGACTCTGCCACTGTAAATACCCTTCTTGGTTGTATCTTCAGCAGTTCGCATGATCTTATCTTCATTCATCACCTCTTCACAGAAATCCCGCATCTCCTGACTCGCATCTTCCTGCAGCCATCTGGATACCAGCGGATGCTCCGGCGGCAATGCCATAAATGTGCAGCCAAATATTGTATCCGGACGGGTAGTGAACACGGACAAAGTCTCATCTGTTTCTTCCAGATTAAAATCTATTTTTGTTCCTTCACTTCTTCCTATCCAGTTTTTCTGCATTGTAATTACTCTTTCCGGCCATTCTTCCACTCCACTGAAATCAAGCAGTTCTTCCGCATAATCAGTGATTTTAAAGAACCACTGCTCCAGTTCCTTCTGCCTTACTACTTTCCCGCAGCGCCAGCAATTACCATCTTCCACCTGCTCATTGGCAAGCACAGTCTGGCAATCTTCACACCAGTTCACAAATGATTTCTTTTTATATGCCAGTCCTTTTTCATAAAGTCTTTTGAAAAACCACTGTCCCCAGCGGTAATAATCCGGACGACAGGTGCTTACTTCTCTATCCCAGTCCAAACCAAATCCCATGGAATTAAATTGTCCACGCATAATATTGATGTTTTCTTCTGTTGTGATTTTGGGATGGGAATTGTGCATTATAGCATAATTTTCTGCTGGCATACCAAAGGCATCATAACCCATAGGCTGCATCACATTATATCCCTGCATCAGTTTATATCTTGTGATTGCATCACCTATGGAATAATTACTCACATGCCCCATATGTAAAGCTCCACTCGGATAGGGAAACATGCTTAACACGTAGTAAGATTCCTTCTCAATGTCATTAGAGGCATTAAATATCTTCTTTTTCAGCCAGATATTCTGCCACTTCTTCTCTATCTGTTCAAATGGGTATTCCATCTATATTTCTCCTGTATTTGTATTTTTATCTAATTAAATAGGTTGTATTCTATTCCCCCTCAGGGGAGCAAAACAGGCATGATCCTGATTAATGAAAATCTTATGAACTGAGTTTTCTCTTTTTCCATCATTATCACTCCTGTTAATTTTGGTACAAAACTCAAAACTCCTAAAGATTGGTCAAATACTTTATTTTGTCAGAGAATTTCAGAATATCTCAAATCTATTCAATACTTTTGTAACCAGTAATTTCTCCCGAATATTTAATTTCTCCATCACTAGCCTTATAATCAATAAATTCATTGAATTTTTCCTCAGTTTCTGGATACAATTCCGAGATCTCAAGGGTTTTTGATTGCAGGTTCTTCCCTTTGGCATCAGATAGATTTAATCTGACAGTTATTCCTTTATATAATTTCTGAGTAGAATTTGTAACTATGCCCTCAATTGTAACACTACTGTTTCCTTGTACCAGATTTAATTCTGATAATTTCAATTTGCCCAGATTATAATTATATTTTATTTTTTTAAATCTCACCAGACCTGAATACGTTAGATCATCTTTGATCTTTTCAAACAGAATATCAGCTTCATACTCATTATCCATCTTGATATATGATTCCCAGAGCATCTTCTGCCACTTGATCCCTAATCCTTCTATCTGTCTTAAACTGCTGATTGTCAGTCCATATCGCCCATTTCTGAAAGCCAGTGCTCCTGAGTCTCTAACAAGTTTTTCTCTATCATATCTATTCTGTTCCTGATTTGCCAGCCTGTTTAAGGCAGATAATCCTGTTTCAATATTTCCTGATTCTATCGTCAAATATGCCTGTGTTCTGAGAATGTATCTGTTGATTTTGACACTGATACTTTCTGCCAGTAACTTGATCAGATAGTTTTCCAGATCTATATTAGAACCCTTGAGTTTTCCATTATGGGCATTCTCCACTTCATCATCAATAAATTTATAGATAAAAAGACTGTCTGCATACAAGGCAAATTCTGGATAGTTTCTCATAAAATATTTGATTCTCACTATTTCAGTTGAAGTCTCAGGTTTATCTATTCTTACTGATTTACCGAAAATCTTACTTAATACTTCTAAACCTGCCAATTCGGTATTGGGATATTTCTCAAATAATATTTTTAACTGATCAGGATCAAAATCCATACTGTAATTATTATCAGAATATATATCCCAGAGTGTTGCATTATCTGCAAGTTCTCCTTCACCATTAATTAATACGGAAATTTGCTTTTTAAATTCCTCTTCTGCATCCCTATCTAATAGATATTTCATCTGGAAATAATGATAAGTTAGCAGGAAATAATTCTCTATTTCAAGATCCTCATTCCAGATCCCGCGTTTATTAAGAGCATGAACAATATCTTGATACTGCTTCAGATCATTCATGCTCTGCGCCGGGAATAGTGTCCATTCTGATTCCAGAGGTGAACGATATTTTCTTATATTCCAGGTGGGATAATATTCCTTTCTATAGGTTTTAGCCAGCAATATACTACTCTCACTATCACGGGGAGAGACGGCAAGAATTCCAGTTAATTTCTTTCTGGCTTTTTGATACTCACCTTTATCAATCATTTTATCAATACTATTTCCCTTACCCAGATCACAACTACTAATTATTATGAGTAATATTATACCTAATGCTACTTTGATGATCCTATGCATTTATCCTCCATTATTGATTTCTTTGTCTTATTTTTATTATAAGCTCATAAAACTGTCAAATCATTATTTACTTGCATCTCAATGTTTGTTTGAACAACTGGTAGGGGCAGACACATGGGTCTGCCCCTACCAGAGCCTGGCAACTAAGCAAAGCTATTGATCAGCAATTTTATCTAAAACAGATAATATAACACGCTCATTTTGTAGGTAAATCTGTCCTTGTAATCGAAAATACTTCCACCATTATCATCACCATATGTTGATTTGAATTGAAAATACAACTTAGGTGAGAAATAATAGTCAATTCCTGTCGAGATATAATAAACCCTTTCAAACTCGCTGTAACTTTTTGTGTAGTTATCTGTTTCGTCAAGGTTCTGGTATGTAATATCATTATCGCTATCAGAAATATCATAATCAATACTGGACCAGAATTTAGTTCGAGTATCCGGATACCAGCTTAACTCCAAATTCAATCCCACTCTGTAGCCTTCTATATCATATTCTCTTGTTTCCCAGAAGGAATCAGAGTGTGTTTCATAATGGTATATATTAGTATATTTAGAATCTTCCTCACTCCAGAAATAGCCGTAACTGCCACTCGCTTCTAATTGCCATTTGCTGCTTAATACCTGATAATAATGAAAACTCAATCCCGGTTGATATGACCTTAAGCCATTATTACATTCAGAGTTTCGAGTATAATCATTGTAAATAGTATCTGAGTACACTTTTTCATAACAAGTTTCACTATAACCATCTGAGTTGTCAATTATGAATTCAGGATATATATCCCAGCCACTCTTGCGAATAAAAACTGAACCCATATTATATAAATCCATTATGATTACAAAGCTTTCAATTTCATCTCCTGATAATAATCCCTGCGCAATAAGCTCCCTGTTTATCTGACGCACTTTTTCCATGTTGATCAGACGGTAATTAAATAGACGCAAAGTTGTCAATTGCACCAGTCGGTCTGCCAGGCTTTCAATATCCTCTTTATTTACTGCTCTTGCCAATAGTCCAGCTTTCTCCAGCTCAGATAATATCTCCCTCGCTTGATAGGCTTTGCTCACATTTTCTACCCGCCCATAGCCTAATCCAATCACTCCGGATTCACTATAGCTATAACTTTCCCTATAATCTGTTGAATGATATTCTATCTTCTTTGTATCTGAATCTGAAAGAGAATTATGCGCATAACAAAATGCCTCTATATTGATAAACCAGTCATTGTACAAATAATGGCGAAGCTCAGCATCAATCATAAAATATGAATTAAATTGAGGAGCATCCCTTTCAATATGCAGACTATCTTTTGTAGTAGATGATAAATTATCATACCTTAATTCCGATGTAAAAAATATATCCAGGATATTATTCCTGCTGTATTGCCTGGCAAAATAGTTCACAAAAAGATCTGCATTTTGATTTGAATTTTCTACGTCATTTCTGGTATAAATACTTCCATCGTTACTCAAGTGGAAATACAAACCATGATTAAAATTATCAGGCTCCTGATAATTATTTAAATTATATTCTACAGACATAAGCATTACGGGCAACAATAATGTGATTAACATCAATACGGTTCCTGTTCTTTTCATTGTATACTCCTATGATACAAACTTTCCTATTTAATTATTTTGCTGTCAAATATTTTATTTTCCCTCTTAATGTTTGATTGAACAACTGGTAGGGGCAGACCCACTTGTCTGCCCTCTTTTGATAAGATTATAACTTTAAAGTCAGGGCAGACTGGTTGGTCTGCCCCCTAACAGTTCTTTGAGCAAATGCACAGCAGTTTAAGGTCTAAGAGATGCTTGATCATTTACTCTGTTGATCAGATATTTCATCTAAAACAGATAATACCTCACTCTAAGATCGTACTTGAATCTGCTATTATAAGTGTAAAAACTTTCATCATTATCACCTCTATATGATAACTTGAATAGTAAATTCAACTTAGGCGAAAAATAATAGTTTATCCCAGCCGAGATATAATAAACCCTTTCAAACTCACTGTAACTCTTTGTGTAGTTTTCTGTTTCGTCATCGCTCTGAAATACCTCATCATAATCACTATCAGAAATGTCATAATTCAATCGAGACCAGAATTCTGTTCGAGTATCCGGATACCAGCTTAACTCCAAATTCAATTCCACACTATAGCCTTCTTTATCATATTCTCTTTTTTCCCAGGTGGAATCAGGGGATGTTTCAGACCGCCGTATTTCAAGCTCTTCATTATCATATTCACTCCAGAAATAGCCATAATTTCCACTCGCTTCCAATTGCCATTTACTGCTTAATACCTGATAATAATTAAAACTCAATCCCGGTTGATATGTCCTTGATCCATTATTACTTTCAGAGTCTCGAGTATAATCACTGTGAATAGTATCTATGTACACTTTTTCAAAATAACCTTCACTATAACCATCTGTGTTGTCAATTCCGAATTCAGGATATATATCCCAGCCACTCTTGCGACTAAAAACTGTGCCCAGATCATATAAATCCATAATTATCACAAAGCTTTCAATATTATCTCCTGATAATAATCCCTGCTCAAAAAGCTCACTGTTTATCTGACGGACTTTTTCCATGTTGACCAGACGGCTGTCAAATAGACGTAAAGTTGTCAATTGCACCAGCCGATCTGCCAGGCTTTCGATATCTTCTTTATTTACTTCCCTTGCCAATAGTCCAGCTTTCTCAAGCTCAGATAATATCTCCACTGCCTGACAGGCTTTGCTCACATCTTCTACCCTTCCATATCCTAATCCAATCTCAGCAGATTCTGTATAGAAATATCCTTTCCCGTTACCTGTTGAATTATATTCTGCACTTTTTGAATCGCGATCTGAATAGGAATTATGTGCATAACAATATGTATCTATATTGAAAAATAAGTCTTTATATAAATATTGTCGAAGCTCAGCACCAATCTCAAAATGTGAATTAAATCGAGGAGTATCGGCATCATATTGCAGACTATCAGTTGTATTTACAGAATATATTTCATAATCCAAATCCGTAAATAAGGATATATTGAGAATACTTTGCCTGCTGTATTTCCTCGCAAAATAGTCCGCTGAAATATTAGAAGAATGATATAATCTATCTTCATGTTCTTTACTATTTACATATCCTTCGTTATATAAGCCGAAATTTAAACCATGTTCAAAATTATCCGGCTCCTGATAATTATTTAAATTATATTCTACAGACATAAGCATTACGGGCAACAATAATGTGATTAACATCAATACGGATCCTGTTCTTTTCATTGTATACTCCTATGTTACAAACTTTCCTATTTAATTAATTTGCTGTCAAATACTTTATTTATCCTCTCAATGTTTGATTGAACAACTGGTAGGGGCAGACCCACGTGTCTGCCCTCTTTAGATAATATATAAACAGAAGATTCAGGGCAGATACATTGGTCTGCCCCTGAGCCTAATCACACCCTCTCATCTTCACACCCTCATTTTTTTTTTCGTGTTTGTCCGTGTGCGGCATGGGTTTTTATGGATTGAGTGAGGGAGAATTGAATGTAAGAATTTTTTAGCCACGGATTGCACGGATGAACACGGATAATGTAATGTAAGACTTTTTTGACCACGAAAACCACGAAATGACACGAAAAAATGTAATGTAAGAGTTTAAGCAACGAACAATTACGAACAAAACGAGCTTAAGAAGTATAAGACGAGAATTAAATGTGAAGATTTTTTAGCCGCGAACAAACGCGAACAATTTTTAATTTCCTGTCACTCAATCATTCTAACTATCTAACTTGCTACCTGTTTTTAAGTCACTCAATCTCTCCGTCCCTCAGTCTCACAGTCTTACGGTCCTGTAGTCGTGCAGTCTTTCAGTCTATCAGTCTTGAATTCATGCAGTCCTGAAGTCGCGCAGTCGTGAAGTCACTCCGTCGTCCATAACTCTTGCCCGGAGTACCGTTCATCCCGATGTATCGGGACTGACTTAGTTGGGAGGTGTTTGTCGTGTTTGCGCCCGACCTGGAAATATTCTGCGGTGTACATGCACTTGGTTGTAGAAAATAATTTAATTTCAGGGGGAAAAATGGTTTTTGAAATTCTTGACAATGTGTGGTAGTAATAGATTTTTGCAATATAAAAATAAGATTTGGAGGAACAATGAGAAGATATCTTATTGTACTTATATTATTAAGCGTACTTACGGTGTTTGCACAAGACCAGTCAGCGAGTACCGGGCTTTCAGCAAAAATAGAAGGTAACAATCCTTCTTCCATGGCTTCAGATTCGCGTAATAAAGCAATTCTTCAAAAGCTCAAATCTTTAGAGGAAGAATATCTAACTCAATTACCCAAAAGACAATATCTGGAAGCAAGTATGCTTATAGAAGAAATACGAGATATGATAAATGGTAAATCAGAAGCAAAAACAGAGACTAATACTCAGTTGAAAACAACAACTGAATCAACTCAAAGCGTGAATGTTAATATGAATATCTCAGGATTTGATAATCCTCAGACTCCTGAACCCCAATCTAATATAGTTGTTACTGAGCCAGCTACTCAAAGCATTCAGTCTTTTACTGCTCATGAGCCAATGAACTCTTTATCATTTAGTCAACTGGTTGCCACTATCGAAAATGAGGATTTTGCTGAGGATCAGTTACTTTATGTGCGGACTGCAGCAAATTCTCATTATTTCAGTGTAATCCAGATCGAGCAATTATTAGATATCTTTACATCTGCAGAACATAAACTTGCCTGCTTACGGATAACTTACCCCAAAGTAGTAGATAAGGATAATTCTTTTAGAATTATCAGTCATTTCACCTATGAGGATGATAAGAAAACTGCTCAAAGCATAATTAATCAATAAATAATAGGAGTTATAATGCCAGATATTAAGGCAATAGAGCAAAAATATGCTCATCTGATTGATCAGGAGACATTAAATAATCTTAAAGCTCAATCACTGATAGCCCGTGGGTCAATCCTCAAAATGACGTCCTTAGCCGGCAGTGGTCATCCTGGCGGCTCACTATCCACTATTGATCTTCTGCTTTCTTTATATACTATCATTAACCACGATCCGCAAAACCCACAACAAGAAGATAGAGATAAGATTATCATCTCTCATGGTCACGTCTCCCCCGCTGCTTATTCAGCATTAAGTTTAAATGGCTACTTTGATCTTGATCAGATGGTTTCTGAATTCCGCTTAGCTGGCAGTATATATGAAGGTCACGTGGAACCCTGCGTTCCCGGGATCGAATGGGCAAGTGGAAACCTGGGACAAGGGCTTTCTGCCGGATGCGGCTTTGCTCTTGGCGGTAGATTAAAGAAATATAATAATCACGTATATGTACTGATGGGAGATGGTGAACAGCAAAAAGGTCAGCTAAGTGAAGCTCGTAGATTTGCCAGTAAGTTCCAGCTTAATAATCTTACAGCCTTTATCGATTACAATAAACTGCAAATCTCCGGTAAATGCCATAGGGTGATGCCTCAGAATATCAAGGAAGAATTTTTGGCTGATAACTGGGAAGTAATAGAGATTAATGGTCATGACTATCATCAGATATTATCTGCTATTCATTATTCCAGAAATAGTGAATGTCCTACTCTTATCCTGGCAAACACGATAATGGGTAAAGGTGTCAGTTTTATGGAAAATAATGAGAAGTGGCATGGACAGACATTGCCATATCAATCTGAAAATGGAATTGATCTCATCTCTGCTTTAGCTGAACTAGGTCAACCAGATGATCTTGACAGACTCAGAGCCTTGCGTCAGGAATTCACTTCCGGCAGATGCTCAATCGTAGAAGAAAATAAACCTGATCTTGCTATTAATACTGGTAAACATATTAATTATGAACAGAAAACCGATAATAGAAGTGCCTGGGGCAATGCCCTTATCGATATTGCCCAGTTAAATTCACAGGATGATCATCTTCCGATAGGGGTTTTTGATTGTGACCTGGCAGGCAGCGTGAAGACTAAAGGCTTCATGGATAAATTCCCGGCTAATTTCTTCCAGAGTGGAATAATGGAGCATCATACAGCGACCTGTGCCGGTGCCTTTTCCAAATGCGGATTCCAAACCTTCTTCAGCGATTTTGGCGTGTTTGGCATTGATGAAACATATAATCAGCATAGATTGAATGATATTAATGAAACAAATCTTAAGATAATTCTCACTCATGTGGGATTGGATGTGGGTGAAGATGGCAAAACCCATCAGTGTGTGGACTATCTGGGACAGGTGCGCAATATGTTCAATTTCAAGTGCCTGATCCCTGCTGACCCTAATCAGACGGATCATATTATCCGCTGGCTGGCAGCAAAAGACGGTAATTACCTGGTTCCCATGGGCAGGTCAAAGCTCGATATTATCCGTACAGAAGATGGCAATATTTTCTATGATGATGATTATAAATTTGAATATGGCAAAGCGGATTTATTACGCGATGGAGATACTGCTGCTCTTTTTGTGATGGGTACGCTCACAAATAATGCTCTCCTGGTAGCAGAAAAATTGCGTCAGCAGAATATTAACCTCCAGGTCTGGAATATCTCTACACCCCAGAAAATTAATTCTGAAGTCATCCAAAAAGCTGCCGCTACCGGCTGCATTTTCACTTATGAAGATCATAATGTCCATACCGGACTTGCCAGTTGCTTACAATCTGAGCTGGTTAAATTGCAATTAGCAGTTAAGTTTAAAGCATTTGGCGTTCAGAACTATCCGGTTTCCGGAAAAAGCAGTGATGTTTATCAATATTGCTGGCTTGATCCGGTTACTATTCAAGAAGAGATAATAGAATTTCTGCTAGGATAATAAATTATGCTCATTATCAAATCGCCCACTAATGATCCATATTTTAATATTGCTTCTGAAGAATATATACTAAATAACTTCACTGAAGATGTTTTCATGCTGTATATAAACTCACCTTCTATCATTGTTGGTAAATTTCAGAATACACTTGCTCAGCTTAATATTGATTACATTGAGCAGAATCAGATCAAGGTAGTTCGCAGACTAACCGGTGGTGGAGCTGTTTTCCATGATCTGGGAAATATCAATTTTTCTTTTTTATGCCAGAAGGATGAGAATAATGAAGCCGGTTTTGAGAAATATACTGAACCGATTGTTAAATATCTGAATTCGCTGGGCGTGAATGCAGAATTAAAGGGTAGGAATGATCTGGTTATAGATGATAAGAAATTCAGTGGAAATGCCAGATTGAACACCACTAATAAAGTTCTTCAACATGGTACTCTGCTTTTTTCTGCTAAAATGAGTGACCTTTCCCAGGCTCTTAAAAGTGATCCGCTTAAATTTAAAGATAAAGCAGTGAAATCTATCAGAAGCAGAGTTACAAATATCAGTGATCATCTCGCTACCCCCCTTTCAGGTAAAGAATTTGAAGAAGGACTGATAAAATTTATCACTTCTTCATATCCCACAACTGAAAGCTGTCCCTTTACCGATACTGATATCCGGCAAATTCAAAAGCTTGCCGATTCTAAATATTCCACTTGGGATTGGAATTTTGGTACCTCCCCTGCTTACAATTTTGAAAAAACCATAAAAACCAAAGGTGGATTAGTTGAAATAAGGTTAAATGTCCAGAATGGCATTATCAAAGAGTTTCGTTTAAATGGTGATTTCTTTACAAAGCTCCCTGTGGAACGACTTATCTTTGCTTTTGATGGTTGCAGACATGAATTACAGGCTGTTAAAGATATTATCAGTAAAATAAAAGTTGAATCTTATCTGGTAAATATCATTGGAGATGACTTATTAAAAGCTTTCTTTTAACTCTCAGTATTTTCCTCTTCTCCTGTCTTTCTTTATCTGCTGCTGATAATGTAATTTTACAAATGCAGAACACTTTAATATCTCAGGGTAGTGATTATTCATTTTCTTTCCCCATAGAGCTTGATATTGTTGGGAATGAATTATATGTAGTTGATCAAAAATCTTGTGTTATTAATGTATTTGATACCCAGTCGTTATCATTTATCAGGAAGTTTGGTCAGCCTGGTACAGAACCCGGCTTGTTCAATAGACCCCTTTCAGTAAATGAAGATGGATGGGGAAATATTGCTGTTTCTGACTATAATAATGACCGTCTGCAGATTCTCACACCTGATGGTGTTTTTGTGGAAGAGATAGCGCTTATTTACCCCTGGAAAACCTGTTATTATGATCAGCAGCTTTATATCGATGTATTTCCTGGAAGCGATCAGGCAGGTATTTATTCCGTAGTTGATTCAGATATCTCACTTGAGGTAGATCTTAATAAATATTTTGCGAAAAAGCGTTTTGGCTCAGTGCTGGATAAATATTATTCTTATTGCGTTATGGATTGGGGATATGTGCTTAGTTTCAGTGGTAGAGATGAAATTACTTTCTTTAATAACAGCGGAAAACCTAAAAGAACAAAAGTGGATAAACTCCCTCTTAAATATAAAAACACTCTTTATGGTAAACCTCTGCCCTATCAGAAAGGATTTTTAATCCTTGCTTCTTCAAATGATCATGCTGCTGCTGATTCCACTCAAACTGAGATTTCATATCATAACATCATCGGGCAATATGATAAAAAGGGTAATTTATTAAATGTATTTCTTTTACCAGATAAGGTCTGGCTTACAGACTCCTGGGCATTGAAAAATAATCAGGTTTTTCTCTATGAAACAAGGGAATTAAAAGTTTATAAATTCTCGCTCAATTAATCATCTATTATTGTACTTCCTGGCAGGACTCGTTTTGTCTTTATCATATTTTTAACAACTTTGTCTTTTAGTTTAAGATAAGCTCCATGTGAATTATTAGCAATCAAGAAATCCTGATTACCATATTCAGTGAAATAGAATTTTGCATCTTTTGACACACCATCAAATAATCTGGTATCCTCTACTGGCTCTATCTCTTTACCTTTCATCTTGTAACTATATAAAGTATATAAATCAGAATCCTTCTTCTCGCCACTGCATCCCTGGCAGAATACTAAATAAAAATTAGGGTCAGGCTCAAAACTCACGTGAAGTTCATCTTCATTTGCCTCTACTACTATTCCCGGAGTATCTGAATTGATGATCACTGTCTCCAGAAAATGCTCACCCTCCTGCCTGAGATCATGTTCTCGATTGATTTCAGATGACCAGTTTACAAATTCCCGCTTGATGATTATCTTTTCTGATACATAAAACTGTACTTTTTTAAGATCATCATCCAGAAGGTTGATCCTTTCACGCATACTATGAGTGAAAGTCACTGTCCGAGCACAACCGAATAATAACGCAACCAGGAGCACAATACCTGATATTTTTAATCCTTTCTTCCCAATCATAATTTTTCCTTAGATTCTCAGTAAGATTTTTTTACCGCAGAAATTTTAGCATCAATGCCTTTGTCCATTTCTGCTGACTTCATAAATTATCACCAGAAAATATCTGTCAATTGTCAAGATATATTTCTAGAATCTTATCTTTCAATGATTTTCTTCCTCATGATATGAAAATATCAAAGGCTGGAATTTCGATTAAAATTTCTTACATTCCTGAGAGATAACTTATTAAAAAGTAAATATTTCACCCTTTATCTTGACGCTATGTCACTACCCTAAAATAAAGGCCAACATGGAATTTATAGATGTTTAAGAAGGTACATAAATGCAAAAAATAAAGAACATTGCTATTATCGCACATGTCGATCATGGCAAAACCACGCTCATTGATGCTGCCCTGAGGCAGGCTGGGGTATTTGGTGAACACCATATTTTTACTGACAGGGTAATGGATTCTAATGATATAGAAAGAGAAAGAGGTATCACGATCTTTTCCAAAAATGCCTCCCTGTTTTACAAAGATTATAAAATAAATATTGTAGATACTCCAGGTCATGCAGATTTTGGTGGTGAAGTTCAACGCATCATGAAAATGGTTGATGCCGTCCTGCTGCTCGTTGATGCCTATGAAGGTCCAATGCCGCAAACCAAGTATGTCCTCAAAAAATCCCTTGAACTTGGCTTGAACCCTATTGTTGTAATCAATAAAATTGATAGACCTAATTGCAAACCGGAAGATGTTCTGGAAAAAGTTTTTGATCTCTTTCTGGAATTAAATGCCAATGATCAGCAGCTTGATTTCCCGGTTATCTATGCTTCGGCAAAACTCGGCATTGCCATGGATGAACTCGCAGATGAGAATGAAGATATCTTCCCTCTGCTTGATTGCATTATCAAAAATGTTAAAGATACTGAAGGTGATAAGTCAAGACCCTTGCAGTTCCTTGTCTCAGCGATAAATTATGATAATTACCTGGGTAAAATGGGAACGGGTAAAATATACAACGGAAAAGTTTCTTTAGGTGAGGAAATTGTCCTCCTTAAAAGAAACGGTGAAAGACTTCTTTATCGTATTTCCAAAATCTACACCTATGTAGGACTAACTAAAACAGAAGTTAAAACTGCCTATGCCGGTGATATTGTCTCACTTGCAGGTATGGAATGCGTTGATGTAGGAGAAACAGTGGCAGATCGTGAACATCCTGAGCCTCTCCCCCTTATCGAAATAGATGAGCCCACCTTATCAATGGAATTCCTGGTTAATACTTCTCCTTTCGCTGGTAAATCAGGAAAAAAAGTCACTTCCAGTAAAATATATGCAAGATTGCAAAGAGAACTGCAGACCAATGTCTCGCTGGTTGTGGAAAAAACTACAGATTCTGACCGCTTCATCGTTAAAGGGCGTGGTGAATTACAGCTTTCTATCCTGATAGAAAATATGCGTCGAGAAGGATTTGAACTGCAGGTTTCTAAACCAAAGGTCATCTTCCGTGAAGTTAATGGCAAAAGAACTGAACCCATAGAACTCGCCATTGTAGATGTAAGTGAAGAATTTGTGGGAGCTGTTATTGAAATGATGGGTGTACGTAAAGGTGAACTCATTAATATGGCTTCTGCTAAGGATGGTTATTCTCGTTTGGAATTTAAAGTTCCTGCCCGAGGATTGATTGGATTCAGAAATGAATTCATGACCATTACTCGAGGCACCGGAATCATCAATCACAGCTTTTATGAATATGAATATTATAAAGGTGATATCTCCGGAAGCGGACATGGCTCCCTGATTGCTATGGAAGCAGGTATTGCCATGGGTTATTCTCTTAATAATTTCCAGCCTCGTGGAGTACTCTTTATTGAACCTCAAACAAAGGTTTATGCAGGAATGATCGTAGGTCAGAATGCCAAGGAAAAAGACCTGGTCATTAATGTCTGCCGAGGAAAAAAACTTACTAATGTAAGAGCTTCCGGTTCCGATGATGCAATAAAACTCATTCCACCCCGCCAGTTCTCGCTCGAGCAGGCATTAGAATATATTGGTGATGATGAACTTCTGGAAATCACACCTGATTCTATCCGCATGAGGAAAAAAGTCCTTCATCATCTCGACCGCAAAAGATCAGAAAAGACTTAAACCTAACCTGAGCGATTCTCATTTGCTCTTATCTCTAATCTTTTTGGCATCTTGAAGTTGCGAAAGATTTTGAAATACCATTAAGGTATTCCTGCAATTTTTCGGAACTCAATCTGCTACAGATATTAGCAATCTGAAACAAAACAGAATCGCTCAGATTAGGTTAAAATATCTCTGCTGTGAACGCAGTTAACCCGGTAAACATAATTAACCTTGTTCACTGCGTCCACTACGTTCACAAAAATCCCTGATCTAATAAAATTATCCAGCCACCCAATCCTCAGCAACTAAGAAACTGCACTCGAAACGACACTACATTATTTTGTGGTGTCGTTTCGAGTGCAGTTGGCTGGATGGTGGGAATATGCTTCTGAATTAGAAATAAATGTGACTTGGGATATATCAATTGATATTATTATTGGGATTAGAGTTTAAATTTTTAGCATTGAAAGCAGACTTGCCCCACTTGTAAAAATCGCCAGCAGGATAAGCCTTATATCTTTTTTATTTGATCATCAGCATCCGGCAGCTTTCATTCCCCTGTTCACTTGATAATTTATAGAAGTATATCCCGCTTGATAATTCTCTGCCCTGATCATCTTTGCCATCCCAGACAACTTTCTGTCTGCCTGCCATAAATACTCTATCTGTCAGTTTTCTCACTAATTGTCCTTTGAGATTATAGATAGAGATATCTGCCCTGCCAGGCTGTGCTAATTCAAATTGAATTGTAGTTTCAGGATTGAAGGGATTAGGGTAATTTGTCAGCTTAGCGCTAACTTCTTGAATCTCATCCGGTGTTACTTCATGTGAAGGAAGACTATATACTGTTGCCGTATTTCCTAATCTTCCTGCTCCATCACCATCGTTAACCAGCAGTTCATCTTTACCGTCCCCATCTATATCTCCAATATTACTCATGAAATTTGTATAGTCATGATAATATTGAATAAATGGTACAGGCAGATAGGCATCATAATTATAATTGATCTCTTCCCCACCATAATATATAGTAATAATCTCATTCTCTGCATTCCAGCAAACCAGATCTGAGACCCCGTCACCATTAATATCTGCTACTAATATTCGAACTTCATTTGATTCGATATTATATTCCTCGATCTCTAATTCACCGGAAGAATTAATATTATAGGTTTTAAAGATGCTCTCCTGACTATACAGGATCAGTTCATCACGTCCGTCATCATTGATATCACCAGTGGGAAGCCTTTCAAAATAACCGCAATATAATGAGTCAGGAAGTATATAATCGCACACCATATCAAGCTCTTCTCCACCCATATATATCTCCAGTTGACAATAAATCCCGGTAGTATCTATATTTCTGCTGGCAGCCAGATCATCATATCCGTCACCATTAAAATCTCCCACGGCAAATAACGAGCCAAATCTTTCTTCTATGTCACCCATAATATAATAATCATTTTCCATACTGAACTCTTCTGCCCCCAGAAAAATATGGATCAATCCATCAAATACCATATCTATTTCTCCATAAGCCAGAAGATCATCATATCCATCTCCATTGAAATCATATCCCCCATTCAAGGCTTGAATATACCAGGTAGTTGGTGAATAATCACCTTCCTCAAATATAAATTCCGGTATTAGATCAATTTCTTCTCCGCCCATACTGATATAAATGGTGCCATTATCTCCCCAGTGATCATTACCCCACCAGGCAATATCTTTGTAACCATCACCATTTAAGTCACCACCCCAGGAAGCTGTTCCACTGCAATATGGTCCTTCCTCTTCAAAACAGAAATCCGGGCTTACCGGTGATCCTCCCAGATAACACCTAAACCAGTCACCAGTTGTGATCATCAGAAAGTCATCAAATCCGTCATTATTAAGATCACTTCCTGCGGGATTACGGTTTTCACATCTAAAATCGATACTATCACCTGCTGCCCAGGTAACAATTCCTTCCAATTCTTCCTGCCCCATTAATAACTGCCATAATAATAGTATAGCTATTATAATGATGCCTTTGACTGAGTTTTTCATTCTAACCTCCTTATTGACCGATCATTATTTCAATAAAAGACACTTTTTTACTTTCTCAGTTTTTCTATCAATTTTTAATTGGAAGAAATATACTCCTGAACTTGCTTTTCTTCCTAATTCATCATCACCAGACCAAACCACTGAATGCGTTCCGTATTCAAGTTTATCTTTTAGAAGAGTTTTTACCTTCTGACCTTTAATATTATAGACAAACAGCTTCACATCACTTGTTTCTGATAATGAAAAAGTAATAGTTGTTTGAGGATTGAATGGATTAGGATAGGCAGTAAGATCATAAAAAGGTTTATCTATTTCACTTTCATTTTCCTGAGCAGGGTTGAAAGTAAGCTTCTGAGCATATAGTTTATCACCCGAATATTCAGTGCTTTGAGTTGGATATTCACACCAGATATAATAGATACCCTCTTCTGTACCTACTATATTTGCAAAATTATAATAGTCTTTATGAACGCCAATATCTACTCCCGGCAGACCTTCCACACTATTTCCTTCAAAATCAAATATTGCTAATCCCAGCATTCTGCAAGTCTCTTCATCAAAGAAAATGGATTGTACCAGAAGATAACCATTCTCAGTATATATATCGCATATAGTTCTTCCGTCCAAACCGCTGATACAGATATAATCATCATTCTGGACAATGCCCTCCTTGCTCATATATCTTATCCGGAATTCAATACGAGAACCACATAATAATAATATCTGATCAGTATCCTCTAAATAATAGAATTTTCTAATTTCATCTTCTCCATTATCATAAACCTGGTCTCCATATTGCGGAAGAAGTTTTTCCCCCGCGGGAGTTATTACCTGCTTTTTTATCCGCCAGGAATAATCTGTCATTTGCGCGCGTTCATAACTCAGCCAGTAAATCACCAGATTGCCCTCTGAGAGAAAGGCAAAAGAATCTCCATCAAAATAACTGCGAGCAGTAAGAAGGACTGGCTCTTCCCAATCCCAATCCAGATTTTCAGACCAATGTATCACATTTATGGAGCTGGGGCTTTTATAAACACAATAATTTCCTGTTACGGATATGATTTCATTGTAATTTACCCCCAGACTATAATCTGCAGGAAGCTGGAATTCACCATCAACTAATAATTGACCACACATTATATTACTGGAATTTCCCCAATAGATAAAATAGTTATCCTCGCCTCTTTTTATTGCCTCAGGATGTATACCTCTATCCTCAGATAATTCTATTCCATCTTCGCCCCAAGCCAGGTAAGGTTCCTCGTCAAAGACTATTTTATGAAGATTACAGCTTTCGTCTGACCGCATCCAATTATGGTCTATCTCACAAAATATTATACTGTTATCTTCTATGATCAAGGTCTTGAATTCACTATATTGCACTTCCTTGGAAATGACCACCAAGCCACCATCCGGCAACAGAGGATTTCCTTCCTCATCCAGATACTGCACCCGGTAAGAAAGCCAGTTATTTTCACACTCCCACCAGCATAATATTGTTCTATCTGATTGAGTGATAATTTCACACTTCCTTGGTGATAATTGAATGCTTTGAAAAATAAGA
>JAVCDJ010000057.1 GCA_030765845.1 Candidatus Stygibacter australis | reverse complement strand
CTGTGATTTTATTGCCATGCACATTGTGGTGATAGAATTACCCGTAGGAATAATTACTTCCTTTATTGGCTGTCCATTATTTATTTATCTGCTTTGGCGGAAACAATAAAAAAAATGCCTCCCGCAGGAGGCAAAAGTTCTTTAGAAACACATAAGTGCGACCGGATCAGAAAAGACTGATCCTAAATATTTATTGTGATATCCTTTACACCGGGGAGCTTTTCGAGATGCTCTCTGATCTCATCAGCAACATTTTCTCTGAACTTGTCAAACTTGGGGATTTCCACATCAACTGTTACGTTTCCATCCTCTGAGACTCCAGCATATTTGACCATTTTCAGCGATATGATGTCTTCTCCGACTTTGGGATAGAGGATCTTGACAAGTTCTGCCAGAACCATTTCTTTATTGAGGGCACCTTTATCAGCTTCGATCAGATGATGAGCGAGTTCATAATTCTTGATAGCCTTGCGCAGGGTATCTACTGCCAGTACGGAACAGTGCATTTTTACGGGTGGCAAGCCATCCAGTTCAGCAGCAGCTTCTTTCCAGGAAATAGCTTTTGCCTCTTCAATAGTTTTGCCCTTTGCCATATCAGTGATAATAGAAGCAGTGGCGATATTGGAAGCGCAACCGTATGACAGGAAACCTATGTCTTCTATAATCCCAGTTTCTTCATTGACGTTCAACCAGATAGAAACCTGGTCACCGCAGGCAGGGCTGCCTTCAGTTGCTTCCGCATTTGCTTTATCAAGCTTGCCCAGGTTGTGGGGTTTCATAAAGTGATCGAGAACTTTTTGTGAATACTGCATGATTTCTCCTATATATTATATTTTGATATAAAATCGGCATACAGAGGACTGCGACGGCGTAATTCCTTCACTACTTCCTCAAGTTTATCTACAACATAATCAATTTCTTCTCTCGTGTTATATCTGCTTAAAGTAAATTTCATTGAGCTGTGACTCTGCTCATGATTGCGTCCCATTGCCATCATCACATAATTTGCCTGAAGTCCTTCGGAGAAACAGGCACTGCCTGTTGCCACGCTGATGCCATATTGATCAAGCATCATCATAATTGCTTCTCCTTCGATGAAATCAAAAGAGACATTCAAATTATGAGGAGCCCGAGACTCGCAAATTGCACCGTTAAGCATTACATAAGAAATGCGGCGTTCAATACTTTCATATAGATGACGGGTAAGACTGCGGATATAGTCCACATTTTCTTTAAAATTAATGAATGCCAGTTCCACTGCTTTGGCAAAGCCAGCTATATTGGCAATTGAGATAGCACCGGTAGCTAATGGATCAATGCGATTCACACCATGTCGAGTGGGAGCAACAGTGATCCCGGGCTTAATGTATAAAGCACCTACGCCTTGAGGCCCATGGATCTTATGAGCACTGATCGTAAGAAGATCAACATTCATATCTACTACATCGATCGGCACTCTGCCATAACCTTGACAGGCATCTACGAATAAGGCAGCTTCTGAAGGAGATTCATCAATGATCTTTCTGATCTCAGTAATATCCTGCAAAGTTCCCACGGTGTGATTTGCCAGAGTGGTCATCACCAATATAGTATCAGATCTCAATTCCTGCTTAAGCTCTTCCAGATCAATAAAGGCATCCCCATCGCAACCTAAGTAACTCACTTCAAATCCACTTTCTTCAAAATAAGCCGCATTGGTGAGAATATCAGGATAGTCCACTATTGAACAGATAATATGCTGTCCCTTATCCGTATTAGCTGAAAGGTAGCCCTTGATCGCCAGATTATTAGCATCTGTACCGCTATTTGTGAAATGAACCGCTTCTGGAACGGCCTTGATGGAATCAGCTACTACTTTTTTAAATTCATCGATTTCCCTTCTGCGTTCCGTACCGGGCTGAATGAAATTTTCTGGAAAATGGAACTTCTCCTTATAATAAGGCAGCATTGCATCAATCACTTCGGGGGCTGGTTGACTGGTTATACAATTATTCAAATAAATCCGTTTCATGTTCTCCTCTTATATATTTATTTATTATTTTTTGTAAATTAATACTGGAAAAATATGATTCCAGATCAGTTCCGATCCGGTCCCAAAATCCGCGAAGATGGCAACTGATGCCCTGACAGTACTCGGCATCATCCTTCTGGTGACGGCAATAGCTGTGATAATGCGATTCTTCCACGGCTTGCATCACATCCTGCAGAGTGATAGTTTCTGCCTTTCGTGCCAGCAGATATCCTCCGTTGATACCCTTTTTGCTAGTTACAAGCTCAGATTTCCTGAGTAGAGCAAAAAGCCGTTCCAGGTATTTGGATGGCAAATGCTGCCTGCTTGAAAGCTCAGTGATGGAAAGTGGCTGCTCATCTCCTGTGAGAGCAAGCTCTATCATTGCTCGCAAGGCATATCCCGTCTTCGTTGATATATACATTTTTCTTCTCCTTACAATAACATACTTAATTAGTAGGAGTTTGCAACCTTTTTTATTTTCTAAGGTTTTGCGGTCAAGCAGAATGAGGTAAAAATGATAAAAATTAATGAACTTTCTGCCGGTTATCATGAACGGCAGGTATTGAATGATGTGAGCTTGATCTTTGAGTCAGGCAGCTTTACTGCTCTATTAGGACCTAATGGAGCAGGCAAGACCACTTTGCTCAAATGCCTGAGTGGTTTTCTTAAACCATCGGCAGGTAATATATGGCTGAAGGGCAGGGAACTAAGCGAGTATGGTAGTCGCGAGCTTGCTCATCAGATTGCTTTGATCCCTCAGAATTTCCAGCTCCAGTTTGAATATCAGGTGCGTGAACTTGTACTAATGGGAAGATTCCCCTATCTGGGCTATCTAGGCAGTTACACCAAAGAGGATCAGGAGATAGTTACCCGGATACTGGCTGATCTTGATCTTTTGGAGTTTGCTGATAAGAATTTCAGTGAACTTTCCGGAGGAGAGCAGCAACGCGTAGCAATTGCCCGAGCCCTGGTGCAATCAACTCCGATCCTGCTGCTTGATGAAGCATTTGCCAGCCTGGACGTCAATCATGCCATCAGCATAATGCAGCTGCTGGCAGAGATCAATCAGAAGCATAATAAGACAATTATCCTGGTTTCGCACAATATCAATCTTGCCGTGGAATACTGCTCAAAGGTGATCTTGATGAAACAAGGAAAGATAATAGGGCAGGGAAACCCGAAGGCTGTGATCACTGAAGAAGTACTGGCAGAAGTATATGAACATAATATCCATGTGATCACTAATCCGGTTAGTGGTCAGCCCAATCTGGTTTATACCGGTAAGGAATAAATAATAATCAATATGAAAACGAAATTACTTCTCCTGATCATAAGCTTTTTAATAGCAATTGCGCTAAATGCTTTGCAGGTATCAGGATATGTAATAGATGCGGAAGAGAAATATCTGGATC
>JAVCDJ010000056.1 GCA_030765845.1 Candidatus Stygibacter australis | reverse complement strand
GGATGCCAGATATTTTTTTAATTTATTGACAAATATTACTACTCAAACGGAATCAAAGAGATTAAATGCTGATTGGGGTGAAATGAGTAATAAAATTCTGGCAAAAAATATTGGCTCGATGGGAATAGCGGTTTTTATCAGTCGCATATTTGGATTGCTGCGTGATATAATAATGACTGCCGTATTTGGTACGAGCTGGGTAGCTGATGCCTTTCAGGTCGGTTTTCAAATCCCAAATCTACTTCGCAAGTTGTTTGGCGAAGGAGCCTTATCATCAGCATTTGTGCCGGTTTATAATGAAGTAGGCATTAAAGAAGGTAGAGAGCAACAGATCAAATTTGCCATGAATGTGATTTCTCTGCTTAGCCTTCTCCTGTTGTTTTTATGCCTGGCAGGAATGCTTCTGGCACCTCTTATAGTCCGGCTTCTTGCTCCCGGATTTGATGCTGAACGATATGCCTTGACCGTGAAATTGACACGTTTGATGTTCCCTTATCTTTATCTGATCGGCTTTTCTTCTACTTTGATAGCAATATTAAATTCACATGATAAATTCTTTATCCCCGGATTATCTTCTGCTTTTCTGAATATTGGGATGGTTGGAGCAATTGGTTTATTCCATTTATTTAATCCTCAATCGAGTCTTGAGGAAAAGATCATATCTGCAGGTGTTGGAGTTGTTGCTGGTGGAATTTTGCAAACAGTGATCAATATTCCTCTCTTGCTGAAGCTGGGTTACAAATTCAAACCTCGACTTGATCTTAAAGATAAGAGCCTGGCAATTACGGGCAAATTGTTTCTACCGGGTGTTATTGGGATGGCAATCCGCCAGATAAACCTGGCAGCAGACCTTATTATAGCATCATTTTTACCTGCCGGCAGCATAGCTGCCTTGAATTATGGTAACAGACTCATGCAATTACCCTTAGGCATTATTGGAGTATCAGCAGGAGTGGCAGTGCTGCCTATGTTCAGCAGATATAGTACAGAAAAGAACTGGCAAAAGCTTGAGAAAAGCTTTCGTTTTAGTATGGTGACAATATATTCCCTGATGCTCCCTATCACAGCCGTGATCATAGCCCTGGGAGATGATATTATCCGAGTGATATTTATGCGAGGTGCATTTGATCAACATTCACTCCAACTTACCCACTCAGCATTGATATTTTATTCCCTTGGTCTGGTGTTTTATTCACTTAATCGTCAGATCATTCCGCTATTTTATGCTCAGAAAAATACTAAAACCCCTGTGAGAATCTCAGCGGTCATTGTGGCTTTAAATATAATTCTTAATATTATACTGATGCAATGGCTCCAGCATGGTGGGCTGGCACTGGCTACCTCGATCTCTGCTTATGTGCAATACAGGATACTGAAGCACTATCTTAAAAAGCATTACCCTCACATCAAATTTCCAGTTCTCACCAATGAAATATGTAAGATCATCATTCTCAGCGCTGCGATATATATAGTTATGGTTTTACTAAAAAGCATCATTTTGCCAGTGAATTTCTGGGTTACTGCTGGTAGATTGATAGTGATGCTGATGTTATCTCTGATTATGATATTTAGCGGCAGGAAGATATTACGGATCAAATAATGTCTGACTACCAGGAAAGCTTAAAGAAGAAGCTCGAGCTGCTTCCCGCAAAGCCCGGCTGCTACCTGATGAAGGACAAGGATGATAAGATCATCTATGTGGGTAAAGCTAAACTCCTTAAAAACAGAGTCCGCAGTTATTTTAATCAATCAGTCAAAAATGCTAAAACAGCAGAGCTTGTGGATAGGATCAGAGATTTCGATTACATAATCGTCAATACTGAAAAAGAAGCCCTGGTACTTGAAAATAATCTCATTAAAGAACATCTCCCCCGCTATAATGTAGCGCTTAAAGATGATAAACAATATCCTTTTATTGCTGTAACCAGTGACCCCTTCCCTCGAATTTTCGTAACCAGGCAAACGCCAAAGAATGGCTCACACTATTTTGGTCCCTTCACGGATGTGAAAGCCCTGCGAAGAACCTTAAGACTCCTGGAATGGGTGTTTCCTCATCGAACCTGCAAGCGGTTCATACCTGCTGATGAAATAAAGTATAAAAAAGCCTGCCTTAATTATCAGATGGGAAAATGTCCGGCACCTTGTATAGGCAAAATTTCTGAAGCAGAATATAAAAAAATAATTAATAATATTCTCAAGTTTCTGGATGGAAAGAATGAAGAAGTTATTAATTCTCTGGCTTTCGAAATGCAGACAGCTTCTGATGAAATGAGATTTGAAGATGCTGGCAGATTCCGAGATAAGATAGAAGGCATTCGCAGAGTGAATCGAAGAAGAACATTATTCTTTGATGACATGAAAGATAGAGAAGTTATCGGGCTTTATAAGGAAGATAATCGCTCAGCAGTGGCATTACTTAAGATTGTGGAAGGTAAGTTACTTGCAAAAGAAACCTATAAGATGAAGAATGTAGAAAAAAGTTCAGAATCCGAGATATTGTCTGCTTTCCTTTCACAGTATTATGAAAGCCGTCTGGAAAAATTGCCCTGGCGGATACTCTTGCAGATCAAACCTGATGATTATAATTACCTTAATGGCATATTACAGAATAAACTTGTGATACCGCAGCGTGGTGAAACCATGAAACTGATAAAGATTGCAGCAGAAAATGCCTTTAATCGTGTGGAAGAAGAAAAATTGATGCACCTGCGCTCCAAGAATAGAACTATATTCCCGGTTAAAGACCTCAAGGATAAATTGAAACTCACAAAACTTCCTCGAAAAATGGTCTGTATTGACATCTCAAACATCCAGGGAACTGATGTTGTGGCTTCACTTGTTTATTTTGAAAATGGCAAACCTAAGAAAAAGAATTATCGTAATTTCATAATGCGAAGTTTTAGTGGTCAAAATGATTTTGCTGCCATGCAGGAAACAATAAGCAGATATTTCGATAAAGTAGAACCAGACACAAAGCCTGACCTGATCGTTATTGATGGAGGTAAAGGACAATTACATTCTGCCGAAAAGATACTATCAGATTTGGGTATCACAGATATTGAAATCATCTCCCTGGCAAAAAGAGTAGAAGAAGTATTTATGCCTGACCAGCCAGATTCTGTTTTTCTGCCCCGCTCCTCATCAGCACTAAGATTGCTGGTGCAAATCCGCGATGCCAGCCATAATCAAGCGGTGAATTTTCATCGTAAACGCAGACAAAAACGCACTTTAAAAAGTGAATTAGATGAAATACCTGGAATAGGAAGTAAAACCCGCTTTTTACTTTTAAAGAATTTTGGGTCTGTAGAAAATGTTAAAAAAGCCAGCCTGGAAGAGCTTATGGAGATCAAAGGTATAGGATCTCATCTGGCAGAGAAAATATTTAAGGAATTAAAAAAAGGGGACGCCTAAGCATCCCCTTTAAAATAATCCTCTTTTACAATTTAAAGTCCGCTGCTGTTTTTTGGAATTTAGTCATACTGCCTTCTGATTGAAGATAAAGAGCATCAGTATCATTATTGAGCTGCACCACGTATTTCTTTTCTTCATAAGGTGCATAACGGAAATAATAGTTACTGCCGTCCCACATCTCAATCCCAAGTTCAAGCACTGGAATTGCAAGTGCATTAGCATATTTATCAAATTCACCATCTACAAATCCTGTAGCAGCAAATCGATTAAATGAACTTTTCATAGCTGTGAGAGCAGCATTATCATCTTTTACAGTAAAGCTTTCCTTTTCATCTTCATATTGCCACAACGAATCAGATTGGGTGAGGGTAAAAGTTGCACCATCGGAAACTACCATGAACTTAGTGATCTGCTCTGGATCAATCTCTACGATCTCACGCCGACGCCAGGAATCTAAAGTGGGCTTCAACGAGTAAGCAATATTTGTTTCCAAAAGATATACCTTATTGGAATCAATCTTTCTGACTGGCGTTACATTGTAATTACTGCTCTTCCCGATCAGCACATCATCAAGTACTTTCCCTGAAGCATCAATAGTTTTAAAATGCACAGCCAGGGAATCAGTAAGTTCATATTTTTCCAGAGAAGATTCATTTTCTGAAACCGGAATTGATGATGTTTCTGCAGTTAACACTGTATCATAAAGCTTGTCTATTTTTCCAACTTGTAATCGCCAGTCCACTGGCTCTACAATTCTCCATTCATCGGCTTCCTTTGCCAGATACAAAGTATCTTCCTGCGCTGTTATCTCAAATCTAGCAACTGAATTAGAATCAGCGGTAAAGAAATTGAACCTTTTTTCCTTGTTTGTATCTATCTTGGTCAACAGATAAATACCCACCAATATTATCAGTATAATTATATATAAGCTTGTTTTCTTATTCATAAAGATCTCCTATTCGGATTTTTCTACTCGATTCCCTTCTCCAGCGGAAAATTCCAAAAAGTATCAATAAAATTGATGGGAACAGGATATTTAGCCACTTCACAAGCTGTCGAGTGGAATTTGAAACTGGCTTGAGGGGACGATATTCTGTTTCGCGTGATCTGATTTCAATCAAACCACTATCTCCAGCTAGATAATCAACTGCATTCAGAGCGAAATCCTGATTACCCTGGGCTCTTCCTCCTGAATCTTCACGAATAAAATTGCCACTGGGTACAAAGATAACCTGGGCATTTTCCGTTGATGGAATCACATCAGGATATGTTGAGTTTCCTTCAAAATAACTATGGAAACTGCCAGAATACATTCCGGCTATGGTCTTCCTGCCTTCATTAAGCATTGACTTCAGGTCTTTCTGCATATATTTATTATAGCTGATGTCAAAACGTGGTCCAGTAGTTTGACCTGAATGATCTGTACTGTAAAAAAGAGGAGTGAAATCATTGATCACACGGGAGGTATCTATCTCAGAGACAAATATCATCTGAGCTACATCTATATTCTTAACAATCATGTTATCAGTATTTCTTTTGGTAACCAGGGGGAAGAAGGGATAATTCACTGGTGTATTGAAGCTGAATATACCTTGGTTCCTGCGAACAGATATTTGACCGCAATCAGCATCTGCTACCAGGTTCTTTTTCGCTACTATTCCATAACTTTCCAGAAGATCAAATAAATTTGATTCATATACACTGGCTGAAGCATTTTGGATATCTGCGGTTACACGATCCTGGAAAATCACTACCTTGCCACCCTGCATAATATATTGATCAAGGTTATACAACTGATACTCAGTAAGGGTGTCAGCCACTCCACTTATGATGAGAGCTGATATATCTGCAGTTAATGGCTCTGTCAGGTCATTATCTGAAAGTTCATAGCTTTCGCTGATCATCTGTCTTACGGTTTGATAAGGAGTAACCTGCTCTCCCCTGCCGACTGCTATCGCTTCATTATCAGAGCTGAAAAAAGCTACCTGCTTCATTTTCTGAGCGGATATTTTCTTCACTGCCTTAGTGATATCATATTCCAGTCCCTGAGTATTTTGAATAAATGGAATCGCTTCCACTTTATCCTGATAAAGAAATGCCAGCCCCATATATATCTCTCTGAGAACCAGCTGATCCTGTTCGTTCACTCGAATTGTCATTGGCTGTATCTGATTCTTCTGTGCTTCGTCCTTTAGATCATCTTCGTCCTTGGGATCCACAAACTCATATCTAAGTTTACCTCCTGAATAAGCCTGGTATTCATCCAGAAGATCCTGGGTAAACCTGCGTGCATCTGCAAATTCACCAGGTAATGATTTAGAAAAATATGCTTTCACTACCATTCTGTCATCCAGATTCTCCACTGATCGCTTGGATGCTTTGGATATTGAATACACTTTACCTTTGGAAAAATCAAGACGTGTAAAGAAGCTTTGAGATAAAAGGGTCACAAATATTACTATTACTACGAGAATGATGAAATTTATCCAGTTTGATTTATTGCTCATTTTTCTCTCCTATTTCCACTTTCTTGATTCCAGGACTGTGATTGCCAATCGCAGGAATATTATTATCAATCCAAGGAAATAGATGATATTTCTGGTATCAATCACACCACGGGCAATACTGGAAAAATGATAGCCGATTGAAATATACTGAAAGAGTCCTGCCAAAGCTGCCGGAATAAAGAATAGTGAATACTGCAGCATATAAAGCACAAATATTATGGCAAAACTGATAATAAAGGATACAATCTGATTATTGGAAAGACTGGATGCAAACATACCTATTGCTGCATATACTCCTCCCACCAATACTAATCCCAGATAACCGCAAATTATTGAACCATAATCAATATTAGTGCCCAAAGCAATGATCGTGATAAAATGGATAAGGGTGAATAATAATCCTACTACTATCAGTTTAAGGGCTGACCAAAATTTCCCCATCACTATCTGTTCATCTGTCAGCGGGAAAGTTGTAAGCAATTCTATTGTTCCATTACTGCTCTCTTTTGCCAGCAAACCCATGGTTATCACAGGAACAAAAAACATGAAAAGAAGCGGTATCATATCAAATATTGATCTCATATCTGAGGTGTTTGCCAAAAATAAGGGACTGGCAAAAAACCAGCCGGAAAATATCAGAAATACTACCAGGAAAATATAGGCTGCCGGAGATCCGAAATATGAGTCTGTTTCTTTTTTGCATAATAATTTTGTGTAATTCATTATTTACCCCCATCAACAGTCAGTTTGCGGAATACTGCTTCCAGACTTACATCATCACGATGCATTTCAAAAAGAGCCCAGTCCTTCTTTTTCATATAATTAAAGATATCAGGTCTGCGATCAACTATACTGTCAAATTCCAGTACAACATCTGTTACCTCATTACCTTGATTCAATTTTATCAGTTTGATATTTCCCAGTAAATTTAACATTTCCTCTATCTCTTCTGAGTTGGCAGTTAATTGAAGCTTCACTGTCATTCTTTTATTCATATCTGCCTTAAGCTGATCTGATGAACCATCAGCAACTATTTTTCCTTCATGGATAATCACAATTCTGTCGCACACTGCTTGAACTTCCTGAAGAATATGACTGGATATGATCAATGTTTTTGCTTTACCAAGTTCTTTGATCAGCTCTCTGATCTCAACTATCTGATTAGGATCAAGGCCGC
Source organism: Candidatus Stygibacter australis (assembly GCA_030765845.1). Classification (NCBI taxonomy): domain Bacteria; kingdom Pseudomonadati; phylum Candidatus Cloacimonadota; class Cloacimonadia (SeqCode); order Cloacimonadales (SeqCode); genus Candidatus Stygibacter; species Candidatus Stygibacter australis. Next base: position 11,403 of record JAVCDJ010000056.1, on the reverse strand, counting down.
TGGTGGGCTCATCAAGGATCAGAATTTCAGGATCATGAATTATCGCCTGGGCTATTCCCACTCTCTGCTTGTAACCCTTGGAAAGAGTCTGAATTGGTTTCTGCACTACTCCATGAAGACCACACAATTCAATGATTTCCTTTAATCGGGCTTTGAAATTCTTCACCTGCCGGATTTCTGCTACAAATTTGAGATAATCATATACCAGCATTTCTGCGTATAGCGGATTCTGCTCAGGAAGATAACCTATCCGCTTTCTTATTTCCAGGGAATTCTCTATCACGTTATCTCCATCTACGTGAATGTTCCCCTTGGTGGGTGAAAGATAACAGGTGATCATCTTCAATGTGGTAGATTTCCCGGCTCCATTAGGTCCCAGGAAACCCAGGATCTCACCATCATGAATCTCAAAATTGATATGATCAACTGCTCTGACAGTCCCATAATCTTTTACTAAGTTTTCCAATCTGATCATGAATAAAACTCCTTAATTTATTCTTTGGATATAAATTCTACAATAGTAAGGCTTTTCTTTGTCTACCTTGTATTTGTCAAGCAGGATTTCTGTATTAACGCTCATAAATTACCCCCGTAAAATAAATAACGCATTATACTTTGTTCAACGCAACCAGCTTATCTGGTTACACTATTTTTTTCTGTATTTTGACTTTTTTCTCGTTTAAATTTGCCTAGTAGTAGGAGCAGATCTGCTTAATTGATGACTAATTACTTGCTAAATAATAAATTATCAACTATTTACATCCCCTTTCCCCAGGTTTTCATCCAAATTAGTTTCAACCTTAATTCAAATCATTACCAATCATAAGTCACCATTACTCATTTTGCACTCGAAACGACACCACATTTTTTTGTTGTGTCGTTTCGAGTGCAATTATCAGGGGATTTACTGATTTCCTCCTGATAATTGATAATTACATATTTTATGGGCAGGAAATGATGTTTTTCAGGCTTTGAGAATTTTGACCGGTTCCAGTCCCCAGGCAGAGCCTTCTGATATGGCTTTTAATATTGTGCCACCACCTGTGAAGAAATAATAAAGTTCATCTTGAAGAGCCTGCTGGTAGATTTCAGGCAATAAAGTATTAAATTCCTGCAGGGTATCCCCACCACCGAAAAGCTTTACTGCTTGATGATTAGCATCAATCCCTAAGTCCAAAGCAATCGTGCCATCCGTGAAGTGAGGAGTAAATCCCATCACAGCATTCACAAAGAATGTGCCTGCCTTGGCAAAGATGGTTTTGATATCATCCTGCTGGAAAGAAGCTTTATCAATATCAAGGATGTAATTTAATTTTTTGCCTTCTTTGAGATTATTGATATCAATTGTGCGATATTTACCTTCAAATTTGCCTTCCAGGCTATCTGATTCGATTATAAAGCGTGGCTCAATTATCTTTCCCGGATACTTGCTGGTTAATTCCACAAAATCATGGGCAGCGAGCTGATCTTCCTCACTCACACCAGCTATCTGTACTCCATATTTCACGCAAAGATAGGCATTATAGATCACTCCGCCCAACATCAGGTAGTCAGCTCTTTTTAATAAAGCAGATAATGGCTGTATCTTAGTATCAAATTTTGAGCCGGCGACAACAGCAACAAACGGTTTTTGCGGATTGAGAACGCTATCCAGATGATGAACTTCCTTTTGCATTAATATTCCGGCATAGGCAGGAATAAGTTTTGCCGGAATTATCGTGGAAGCATGGGGCTGCCAGGAGCCGAATGCATCATTTACAAATATATCGGCAATATCTGCCAGTTCTTTTCCCAGTATTTCCCTGCTTTCATCTTTGGCTTCTTCACCTTTGAACCAGCGGGTATTTGGTAAATATACAGCCTGAAGTTTATCATTTTTGAAGGCATTTGCAACTATTTCACTATCTAAATACTCTATCCCATATTTACCTTGAGTTGCCATATCAAGAGCTTTTATCCTGATACCTTTTGCTTTCAAGTATTCCACGATAGGGATAACTGAGCTTTTTTCAGATATTTCTATTTCTCCGGTTGCCTTGTTTTTGGGACGCCCTACATGGGACATTAAAACCAGTTTAGCTCCCTGGTCAATAATATAATTAATTGTTGGTAATGAGGCATCGATTCTATAAGGATCAATTATCTTTCCCTTTTTTACAACATTATGATCGACTCTCATGAGTACAATTTTTCCTTTCAGATCCGCATCCTGGATCTTCTTGAGTTTAGACATAATTCCTCCTGCTAGTTTATTTCAGTTAATATATTTTTAAATTTATTCCATTCTACCGTTTCACAAACAGCAACACCATCCTCACCTGAAAACAGGATCAGTTTTGATTTCTTATCATTTTCATAAAACTCTCTGCCATTTTGGAGTATGGCATTTAAAATCCACTTGGCTAATTGTAAATAGTTGGCAGGAAAATATGAATGCAATAGATTAATGATAAAATCGTGTCTATTCTTTGTTATCAGTTTTTGTTCATAGCTCAATCCAGTAGCCTTTATAATCCCTATTGCTACGGCTCTGCCGTGTTCTACCTGATAATCTGATACAGATTCGATCACATGTGCAAAGGTGTGTCCCAGATTCAATAATCTTCTCTCTGACTGGTCTCGCAAGTCAATTTTGCAGATATTCATTTTTTGTTCGATTGCCATCTTGATCAAAGTATGGAGTTCCGATTGCCAGTTAGATTTCAGCTCAATTAATAGTTTTAGTATCCTACTTTCAGGTAATAACGCCATTTTGATCAATTCAGCAAGTCCCGCTTGAATCTCCTTTTCTGGCAGACTCTGTAATACTTCGGGGATGATAATCACCTTTTTTGACGGATAGAAACTGCCGATCAAATTTTTGGTTTGATGAAAATTTATGGCTGTCTTACCACCAATAGCTGCATCTATCATACCGATGAGAGTTGTGGGTATATTGATCAGATGACAACCCCGCATATAATTACTGGCAACCCAGCCAGCCAGATCAGTAGTGATCCCCCCACCCACAGCAACGATCGTAGTACTTCTATTGGCTTTCTTTTCCTGCAGCCAGGAGAATATCTTCTCTGCGGTTTTGAGATCTTTGTTAGTTTCTTCGGCTTCTATCAGCAAGCTGGGAGCATTATGATCTTTGATTGCAGGATATAAACCTGCTACATTCTGATCGATGATCAATACTGAGCTCCTGGGAATAAGCTCTAATCCCTGTGAAAGGTTGGCTTCAATAATTTCCGAAATAAATGACCCTAATTGATATTTCATATCTGCTGCCTTATTCTGTTCAATAAATATTTCAGGTAACCTTTTCTTTTGATATATAGATAGCCCATAAAACAAAGGAAAATGCTAAAGCCAAGTTTTAAAGCAAAAAAGCTGATACTAACCTGGCTATGAGTATAATTAAAATATGACACAGCCATAATGATCAGTAGTGAGACCGCGATCCAGCCAGCTTTGTAATTTGATTTGAATGCCCTTTCCACTGTGATGAAATTAAATGTCACAATAAAGAAGTAGGCAACTATCGAGGCGAATCCAGCACCTGAAATGCCATAATGTGGTATCCAGAGCCAGTTAAGAAATATATTAATGATCGCTGCCAGTACGGAAGCCAGAGCAATAACCTCTGACCTTTTCAGCATATAGAAGCCTAATACCAGGATATTTGACATCCCTCTGAGATACATGGATATTACACCAAAAAATACCAGTGCTGCACCTTCCTGATATGAACTATCCAGTACCAGGAAGATCTCTCTAGAAAATAAAATTATCACTACTGCTATCAAAGTACCGGAAAAAGAGTAAAAAGAAAACAGCATCCTAAGTTTTTCTTTTACGATCTTTATGTTCTTTTCCTGCATGATGTACGGGAAAAACAGCAGATCAAAAATGACAGTGAATAATGACATGATCATGCCGATCTTATAGGCAATTGCATAAATGCCGGCATCATAGAGAGTTCTGGCAGACAAAAGATTTAGCATGTATCTATCAGCACTCTGCAGCGATATAACCGCAAAAGTGGCTGGCACCATGAAAATTCCAAACCTGAGGATAGTTTTAAATAAGGGGAATGAAAAATGAATGTATTCAGAGACATTGTCCGAGAGATCCCGCCAGATGCCTTTGAAGTAGTATAACGAATGAAGCAGTGAAATGAAGCTTGCTGCCACTATTATATAGAAAAAAGTATTGATATTAAGGCATTTGCAAACGCTAAGTAATAATACTCCGCCCAGGGTCACCAGATTCCGGGTTAAATTCAAGACAGAATATTCTCTTGCTTGCTGCCTGATATTTAATAAAACCAGGGTAAGACTATAGAAAACATCCAGAAAGACCATGAGAGCAGTTAAACTTACCAGTAGTCCGAAATTCTGAGAGCTGTTGATAAGTAAACTTCCCAGTGGCTGCCTTAGCAGCAGAATTATCACGGTCAAGACCAGGCTGTTTATGCCTACAGCTCTCCAGGTAGTTGATATTAGGGTCTTTTTGCCATTATTATCAGGTTGCTGGTGATATAATGTCATCAAGGATTGATGCAAACCCATTTGAAAGAAATGACCAGCAATAGAGGCAAAAAGAAGTAATATGGAATATACTGCGTATTCTTCCGGTTTCAAGGCATGACTGATCACAGGTAAAAGCAGGAATATCAGGAATTTATTGAGGAAAGTACCCCAGGAATAATTCATCAGACGATTTATGATAGGTATATCTAATATTTTCATCATATTACCAGGGAATAAATCCAGGATCATCACACTTTAAACAAATAGGATAACCATTTTGGCGTGAGACTTTCAGCTTTTCGCGTATCTCTTGAAATTCCTTTTTATTCCAGATAAAAAATAGTTCTGTATTGCTCAGATTTCCAAATGAATACTGCGCATAAAAATCCATACAGCAAAGTAGGACTTCACCCTTCCAGTTAACGACCAGTTGTGATGCGGGACGCAGACAGGGAATATTTTCATGTTTTTCCTTTTTAAATATCTCCCCACCGCGATCAGTTCTCCACATATCAATGTTTTTAACTACTCCTATTAAGGCTGGGTATTTAGCAGTAAGATCATCAAGGATCGCTTTATCATCATTATCATAATTAGTGATAAAAAAGTAATTCACTCCTTTTTCATATAGATTGAGCAACAATTCCTCATTAAGGTAATCACCATTGGAATTTATCTGTATCCAGCAATACGGCATCACTTTACGGGTGTAGGCTATCAGATCAGGCAGGCGTTTATCCAGTAGTGGTTCATTATAAAAATGAGGACCTATCCTGCCGCAAAAATTAACCTCAGCCAATTCATTCATCACTTTCTTCCAGAGCCCGGATGACATTTCACCCTGAGTTCTTTTTTCAAAACGGGGATGATTAAAGCAAAATTCACAACTTCGATTGCACATGGATATTGTCTCGATATTTACTGAGACCAATCCGGTTTTTTTATATTTTAGTTTTAATTTTACTTTTCTGATTACTTCAAATTTAATAATTGAAAGCACATATTGCCTGAAAGGTACAGCAAGATTTTTATAAGTGATTATATGCTTCTGCAACCTGCGTACAATTTTCTTGATCCTCAAAAGTATCGACATTATAATCCTTCGATAAGTTCTTTTGTCTGGGCAGCAATAACTTCCCAGATATATTTTTTAAGGATCCTTTCTTTGAGCTGAGTACCCTTTTTCTTGTTTAAAGATTCCTCTATTGATTTGGCAATGGCATTTACATCCAGAGGATCAGGATATAGTGCATGTTCAGCGAAATATTCCTTTGTTCCACCCTTGGGAGTGATCACGATATTTGCTCCGGCAAGTCCAGCTTCCAGTGCTGCTCTACCAGGGGTTTCGTAGCGAGTGGGAAGTATATAACTGTGGCAGGCGGCATAGGCAGATTCCAGTATTGGATCATTATGGTCAATCCAGCCAAGATAAGTGATGTTAGAGTTTTTCTCTATTTCTGCCAGGCATTTTTTGCCTTCATCATTTACCAGAGTGTCACCTATTATAACGCAGGGAGCATCTACCTTCTGCATCGCTTTAATGATATTCAGGCCATTTTTCCTTACGGGGCCCAGATGCCCTGAATATAATACGAAATCCTTTAATCCGTACTTTTCCTGAAATAAGGCAGGATCTGAATCAGCAAATCTTTTTTCCACACCATTATGTAGCACCTGGAACTTGGCAGCTTTCAGATTAAACGCATTATGCAGTAAATCGCGTTCTGCCTCTGTGTTTGGTAATATCTTTTCCGCATCCCGGCAGATTGTTTCAGTTATATAATAATCACTGAAACTTCTTTTAAATAAGCTCCTGAATGGCTTCTCCAGATCACGGTATAGTTTTATCTTCCCCGCATTGTGATTGCTGTAGAATATGGGGTTGACAATATATTTTATCCCTTTTTGCGTGAGATTAACCGTTAGAGGATAGGTGGAGATATTTGCGGTAAAAATGTAAAACAAGTCATTTTCAGTAAACTTGATATCTTCCCACATATTGAACAATTTCACATCCATGCCCAATCGGGATAAATGTTTATGAAGCATGGCAGTTTTATAAGTAGGTCCCCCGGGATTGATCTTTAATGATGGATAACTATAAAAATATATACTCACTTTTACCTCGCTAATATTTTCGCAGGATAACCATATTTCTTAAAATGTCTTCTACCCTTATTTGCTTCATATTCATATAAATACCAGCGCCATGACTTCTTATATATCCTGGCAAAATCTTCCGGATATTCATAAAATTCGTTTTCCAGTTGGCTAAATTCATATAATTCATCATCACTGTCCAGCTCCAGTACTTCACATCTTTTTGACCACCAGGAAGCGTAACTGTGCATAGTTAGATTATTGATATTATTTGCTTTCAGATATTTAAATATCTCTTCGATCAAATTCAGCATTCCATGGGCAGGATGATGATAGATAATTGCCGGGATATTACTTTTTACATTGTTATCAATCACTTTGAGATAATAATCCAGCATCTCCTCCTGGCTAAAATGTGAGCGTCTTAACCTGCCGGGGCTTATTGGATGAATGGGAATCTGTAATAACCTTTGCTTTCCCTGCTTTCGCATTACAGGCAATGAATCCCAGGCAAAACTGAACTCAGAAGAGTAAGTAAATCCTGATTCAAATAAAACTTCTTCCAATGCCTGATTCCAGTCTCCAAAAGGTGCAGCAAATCCCGCTGGACTTATCTTATGATCTAATAACTTATTCAATCCTACTTGAATATTTTCAAGGCTATTTACTTTATCCTGATATACATAATGCTTATCACAATGAAGACTTATCTCTTGATCCTGCATCGCTTTATAATACTCAAGAATTGCATTATCATGAACATCAACAAACCAGGTAGCTGATATCCCATATTTTCTGCAAATTTCATATAGAGCTTTGATTTCACCTATCTCAGCAAAATCTGTATCTATCCTGAATATGAAAAGCGGTTTTTCATCAGGTAAACTGCCATATCCCAATAGTTCTTTACCGGATTTTTTAAAAGCATCCACTAAAAAGTTTTTTACAAATCGGGTGATTTCACGATAATTGATCATGCTGACTCTTTCGGATGGCAGCTCCTGTCTGGAATAATAAAATTGCCTTCTTTGACTTACTCCCACAGTAAGATCATTAAGCTTGATCGGGAAGAAATATCTGGTTCTCTCAACTCCAAACTCTGATTCATAAATCTCCATTTGAAATCCGAACCTGTATTCTTCTCCTGACCAGATCAGTTTTTCTTCTGATTTCAGCCTTTTTTTTAATCTTCCCCAGACTGATGTGAAAATGAATATAACCTTTTTACCAAAGCGTTTACGCAATATTTGCAACTTTTCATCAGAAATAATATCAACAAATATCAGAGCAGAATATTTGGTTTTCCGGGACACTTGATCGGAAGCATTAAAAATATCATAAGGTATTCCTATTTGAATCAGCAAATTTTCCCACATCTCTGATTGACCAAGAATGCATAATTTATTAATGCTCATCAATTAAATCCTTCAATTTTGTTATTAACTGTTGCTCTCTAATCTTAATATCATACAACACTTCCACCCGATCAGCAGCTTCTTTGCCTTTCTCAATAACAGCATTCATAGCCATCTCGATTTTATCAACTGCTTCCTGAATATCTCGTGTTTCCAGCACAAAACCAGTATCTCCTATCCTCTCTTCCATGCTGGGAAGTGAGCTAACCACTGGTACACATTGCCATGACATCGCTTCCACCACTGCTAATCCAAAAGATTCGTTCCTGGAAAACTGACAATATACCTTAGTCTTTTGATACCATTCATTCAGGCTTTCTTCAGCCATAGGAGGTATTATCACCAGATTATCGGAATTAATTTTTTCAGCTATTTTCTCTTTCAAATTACCTTCAGGTCCTATGATCACAAATTGATATGCAGGTAAGTTTTGAGCAGCCTTAATAAAAAGATCAATCCCTTTCTCCATATACCTTGCTGCCGTATTGCCTGAGCATACAGTAAGAACTAGTTTTTCTTTCTTTAAGATTTCCATTCCCTGCTGATTTATTTCAATCCCATTATAAATACGAACCATTTTAGCTGTAAATTGAGGAAATATTTCACATAACCTTTTTTGGTAATGATCAGAAACATTAATTATCAGATCAGCATTTTTTAGTATAAAGTAAAAGTGAGAAGATATCGCCTTTGGCTCAACGTTATCATATAAGAGAGCTTTTACCTCATAACCACCAATAACAACTGCACACTTCTTTCTGAAAAACTTTGACCAGAACACCCCAGTCCTTGCCCGATAATCAGCAAACCAGCAATAAATTAGGTCTGACCTTTGGATCTGCCACATTGAACCCCAAAAGATCAATAGATAATTCCAGATTGATTTCTTCAATTTATTGCCACAAGCTGATTCCAGAGAATACTCCTTTCTCAGAATTTGAATATCCTTTTGCACAAATGGGGCATTATATGCACTAAAGAACAGCAATCTTTTCATTTACCTTACCAGGATGATCTTCCCGCGTTCAACATCTCCATCACTGCTGCTAATCAAATAAAAATATACCCCTGATGAACATTTTTTTCCCGCAGAATTAGTCCCATCCCACTCAAATTGCTGAAAATTATTCAAATCCAGTTCTCTAACGAGTAACCCTTCCAAATCATAGATATTGCAGGTTGTGCCACCCAGGGGCATTGTGAGATGATCCTTGTTCTCTATCATCACAAGTGCATCCTTTTCCGGATAAAATGGATTGGGATATACCAGTATCTTACTTAATTCCTTTTCCTGATTATCCTCATCACTCACACCAATCATCACAGAATTCAGCCCACTCGCTGTGGCAATATACATTGTTCCCGTATTTTTATCATAAACCAGATCATTTATCTTATTGGATAATAAGGGACTATTATCCATGTTCCAGGTATTAAATTTGTTATTATCTATGTCATACCGGCATATTCCATTGGTTTCGGTACCAATCCATAAATTATTAAAGGGATCAACAAGTAATGCTGTGGGATAAGTACTCACTCCGCCATATAATCTCTCCTGACCCTCAAAATACCACCAGTCTGGAGAGTCATTTACTCCAATGATCAATGTCTGCGGTTGCCAGCTTGAGGATGTCCCATTGCCTGACAAATATTGACACTTAGTGCTTTCTTTCCCATACCGGAACCAGTCTTCACCATCATACCGATATAGTGCCTTGGAAGACGCTATCCAGATTTGATCTTCAAACATTTCATGCCTTTCAATGGCATCATATACGTGGCCATTCGTAAAATCCTGATTTGCTGGCTGCTCCCAGTTCACAATGTCATCAGTCTCTGGAAGTCCTTCCCCTGTCCATAACTCAAATCCTGATAACCAGCTACCAATTACGGTGTAATGCTCTCCCTGATAAGCATATATTATATTAGGGGCCCCTTCATACAACACATCGGGAGCGATAAAAAAATGCTGCTGCTCAACATTTTCATTATAAAGTGCAACACCACCATCAGGTGCTTCAATACCATTATAAAAGCTTAACCAAATATAACCATCCCTGCCCAGAAATGAATTACCAATATTTCCAGTCGGTAAATGACCAGCCTCGTCAAAATAGTAATAAAAATCCCACTCTGGATCATCTGGATTATTGTAATCCAAAATATTTATTCCCGAAAAAGCTTCATCCAGATTGGAATAAGAAGTAAACCAGAATTTATCGTTAGCCAAAGGAACGATGGAATTGATATTATTACTGGTAAGTCCCGAATTCTCAGAAGAATAATTTCTCCATTCATATTCATCCCATACAGATAATCCCCTATTTCCTCTTCTGGTGTCGGGAGGACTCAAAATCCCATTCCCAACCCATAATCTGTCCTGGTTATCCATTTTCAAGGTAGTAGTGAAATTGGCTCCAATACAGTTCTGAGTTATAGGATCGCTCCAGTAATCTCCATTATAGATCAATATTCCGTCTCCCCAGGTCGAGATTACTATTCCTCCCTGAAATTCTTTGATAGAGGTTACCATGCTGTTAAGAGTACCCAGATCATCCTGCGTCCACACAGTTTCACTGCCATCTATTCCAAACTTGATTATCATTTCCTCATCACTATCAAGCACCTTAAGCTCATCCTCATCCCAATATCCCTTGCTTGCCCAGATATTGCCTTCCTGATCAAGAAATACAGGGTAATACGCCACATCTTCACCAAATTTCTGCATTACTCTACCACCAATAAGTGTATCCTCAAAGTAATAGATACCGGATTTTGTCCCTATCGCTGTTCGGGAATCCTTACATGAAATACTTGTGATATAATTATCTCCCAGTTCTGAATTTGAAGAATTTAATTGCTGCCAGACAATCTCTTCTGCATTTAGATCTGCATAATCTATACCATTCTCTGAACCGCAATATAATATCCCGTTATCGTTTATTGCTATTGCATTGTAATTAGCCGAACTCAGTCCATCACTCTGATCATAATTAGCCACTGCCGGCAGAGGCCAGACTGGTAATTCACTGAATATACTGATCCCATCATCTGTGATCGCCACATATTTCTCATTATATGATGCCAAAGCATATACTTTTTCTGATGACAATCCATTTTCTTCACCAAGTGGCATCTTAAATTCACCATCTGCTATTCTATTAATACCCGCAGTTTTACTACCTATCAGTAGAGTTCCATCTGCTAGCAATTCGATTGAGCTCAGTTCATTATCAGTAAGGCCGTCTTCCATTTTAATCGGACCCTCAAAACTCCCCTTTGTGAAGTCATATTCAAGAAGTCCACCCCAGGTTGCCATATAGATAATATCACCATCGATCTCAAGATCAGAAATATGGGTTGTATTC